>NZ_JADDIL010000006.1:0-163963 GCF_020826795.1 Microtetraspora sp. AC03309
TTGTGCATCATGCACTGGCTTTTAGCACACTGTTGAGTTCTCAAGAAACGGACGCGACCACCATCACCTCAGACTCGAAACCGAGCCATCCGCTCCGGGGCGTTTACGCTTCATTCTGTTTTGCTTTGTTCTTTACTCTCGCTATTCTTTCAGGCCGCCCGGTCCGTGTCAAACCGTCCCATTTCGGAACACTTGACCCGAACCCTGCAACCCGAGAGGAATCGCAGCCGCCCCGTCTCCGGGGCAACCCCTCTAACTTACCAGGTTCCTGTCCGCTTCGCGAACCAACTACCAGAAACTGATCGTTTGAGGAGGCTTGTCGAGTTTAGCCCACGCCGTCCCATGCCTGAACCGCTAAGCGGAAGGGGAGGGAAGGCGCCGGGCTGCGCCGACTGGACAAGATTAACAGCTCGCTCAGAGTGATCGAGCCGCGAAACGCCGGGACAGGTCGGGCGACAGCCGTACCTGCCGGGAGGAACCCGCGGACAGGAGCACCGATCGATCTTTCCTTGTGGATCAGGTAGAAACAGGTAGTGGCTGAACAGCGGTTACCTCGTGCCCTGATCGTTCTGGTCTGCACGGCTGCCGCCGTCATCGTTCTGGCCGGCATTCAGGCAGTCCAGTCGATCGTCGGGCCGGTGGTCCTCGCGCTGACCCTCGTGATCGCCGTCTCTCCGCTCCGCGACTGGCTCTACCGCCGCAATGCCCCCGTGTGGGTGCTCGTCGCGGCCCCGTTGCTGGTCCTGCTGGTGGTCCTCCTCGGCATGGTCGCCGTTCTCAGCTTCGCGGCGGCCCAGTTGGCCATCCTCACGCCGACGTACGCCAACCAGTTCAACGAGCTCATCGCGAATCTCCAGAAGTGGGCCGCGTCGCTCGGCTACGGCAGCGAACAGATCAACAAGGCCCTGGCCTCCTTCGACCCCGGCAAGCTGATCGAGCTGGCCCAGAGCGTGCTCTCCGGCCTGCTCGGCGTGTTCTCGCTCCTCTTCCTCATCGTGGTCATGCTCCTCGCCATGAGCCTGGACGCTCCGATCTACTCGAGGATCCTGACGGCCGCCCGTGCGGAGCGCCCGGCCCTGGTGAACGCGTTCACCACGTTCACGCACAAGACGCGGCGTTATCTCATCGTCTCGACGATCTTCGGGGTTATCTGCTCGGCCTTGGACATCGTGGCGTTGTACGCCTTGAGCGTGCCGCTTCCCCTGCTCTGGGGAGTCTTCGCGCTGATCACGAACTACGTACCGAACATCGGATTCATCCTGGGGCTGATCCCGCCCGCCCTGTTGGGGCTGCTCTCAGGCGGCCCGAAGACGATGGTCCTGGTGATCGTCGCCTACATTGCGATCAATGTGGTGATCCAGTCCTTCATCCAGCCGAAGTTCCTTGGAGACGCGGTCGGCCTGTCCACCACGATGACGTTCCTGTCGCTGATCGTCTGGACCTGGGTGCTCGGACCGCTGGGCGCCCTGCTGGCGATCCCGCTCAGCCTGCTCGTACGCGCGTTGCTCGTCGACAGCGACCCCAACGGCAAGTGGGCGGCCTCCCTGGTGTCCGGACGGTTGCCCTCGGACGACGGGTCTCCGGGCTCCGCCGCCTGACCTCGCCGGACGTACGGCGGGGCCGCACAGACGCCGCACCGGCGACGCGTATGGTCGAACCATGCGGCGATGGGACATCGACGAGCGGCAGACCGGGATCGCGAACGGCTCGGCCATGGATCCGCAGGTCCAGCGGCTGACGGACTGCATGAGACGGGACGGCTGGGTCACCGAGGAACCCGAGGTCCATCTGCTCCCGCACCTGCGCCGGGCCTGCGGTTCCGAGTGGCTGCTCACCGGGCAGCGGCTCCTCCAGGACGGCGTCTACGAGGTCACGGTCTCGCTGGCCGGTGACCGGGAGGGCGTGGACGTCCACCGTGACGCGATCCGCCTGCTCTCCTCGATCGCCGAGACCGCCTTCTTCGTACGGCAGAGCGAGCCCGGCGTGTTCGACTGCGTCACCGGGGTGCTGGACGGCGATCCGCCCGGGTTCAAGAGCCACGGGCACCTGATCCGGCTGATCGTCAGGTGACGGCCTGACGATCAGGGTGACGTCCGACCCTCCGGAGCGGCCGTGACCCCGGACCGCGCCGTCACGCGAGCCTTCCCTCCATCGCGACGCGCCGACGCCACGGCATCCCCGCGATGAGCAGCGGGAACAGCACTATGGAGCTGATCGCCCATGGAGCGTGCAACTCGCCCCACTCGGCGCCGGTGAACTGGGTGAGCACGAGATACCCGACGGCCGCCCAGAGGGTGCTGCCGATGATCACCGGCCAGGCCCAGCGGGTGGGCCGCGCGACGAGGAACGGCATGAACCACATGAGGTACTGCGCCCCGAGCCTCGGCGTGAAGATCATGAAAGCCAGCACGATCGCGATGGTGACGTCGATCGGGTCGGCCTTGCGCCACCAGATCACGCAGGCCACGAGAGACGCGTAGATGAGGTACTGGCCGATTTTGAGCGAGGTCGGGCTGAGCACCCAGTCGCCACCGTTGAGCACCGCCGTCCAGCCCCAGTCACCGGTGATCGGCCGGACGTCGCTCGGGCGCAGACCGATCGTCTTGAGCACCTCCGGAAGCTGGTTCCACGCGGTCCACCCGCCGATCGGCAGAGTGAGCAGGAACAACACCGGGGGTACGCCGACGGCGATGAGGGAGACCACGCGGGAACGCAGCCCGGGCAGGAGCATCAGCATCCCCGGCACCAGGATCACCGGCCAGCTCTTCGCGCAGAGCGCCATCCCCATGAGCACGCCCGCCCAGACGGCACGCCCGGTCGCCGCCCGGTCCGCGTCCGTCGGATGGATGAGGCGGCTCAGGAAGTCGGCCGGCCGCGTCCACGGCAGGGGGGCGGGGAGCGTCCAGCCGTTCGGGCCTCGGGCCACGACGTACGCGGCGACGGCGAACACCAGCGAGACCGGCTCGACCTGGCCGTGCACGGAGGCGACGAGGACCGCGAGAGGGTTGCAGGCGTACTGGAACGCGCGGAGTCTCTCGGTCGACCCGCCCGCCAGCTTGCCCACGAGCGGGATCAGCACGATGTCGGAGACGACCGTGACCAGGCGGCCCGCGACCTCCCAGGGGATGCCGAACCAGAGCAGCAGCCCGTACACGTACGGGATCGTCGGGAGGAAGTGCCAGCCGCCGTTGCTCTCCAGCACCGGATCGCGGTGGTTCAGGATCGCCTCGCCCGCCGGCCGGAAGCTGTTCACGAAGTCGATCGGCTGCCAGCTGTCCTTGGCCGACAGCACCATGATCAGGACTCGGAAGCCGATGCCGATCGCCAGGGTGACGGTGAGCGACGGTTTCCATCCTTTCCGTTGTGCGAGCAGAGCAAGGAGCACACCGGAGACGAGAACGAGGCCCGTGGGAATCGCGTAATCCATAACGGTCCCAAGACTGCCCGATGGGTGGCTCTGTCGGCCACTTGGGGAAGGAAGATTTCGGGGATTTCCGCGACAGAGTGTCGCGTCACGGATGCGAAAAGTGATATCGGGGAGAAGTCATGAAACTGCGGTTGTGGATCGTGCTCGGAGTCGCGACCTTCGTCGGCATGGTGATCGGTTTCCTGTCGCCGTCGCGGAGCGACCGGCACGATGTGGGGCGCTGGGCCGCCTACCGTGCCGGTCGCCGTACCGCGTTCGGTCAGAATCCCGCGGTCACCTTGGTGAACTCCCAGTCCGCCTGAGCGATGCCGCTGCAGTTCTCCGCCACACCGCCGCCGGGGCAGCCGCGGTCACGGTTGACGGACCAGAAGGCCAGCCGGCCGAGCCCCTTGGAATTGGCCCAGTCGCGGATCTGGGTCCAGGTCGCCACCGAGGTCAGCTCCTGCTGGTCGGACAGACCGTTCATGCCGGAGATGCCCATGTGGGCGTAGGCCTGCGCGTCGGTCCAGCCGTTGGCGGACTTCAGCGCGTTCTTCAGGCCCTCGGCGGCGTTGACGGTGTTCTGGTACATGTTCGCGCCGCCGCCGAAGTCGAACGGCATGATCGTGTAGTTGTCGATGTCAACGCCGAGCGCCTTCGCCTGGTTGATCAGCCGCGTGCCGTAGTACGTCGGCCCGGTGGTGCTGGTCCCGAAGGTGACGACGACCTTGACGTTCGGGTTGTTCTGCTTGACGATCTTGAGGGCGCCGAGAATGCGGTCCTGCACCGTCGTGTTCTCGAACTCGTCGGTGTTCTCGATGTCGAAGTCCACCGCCGCGGGGGCGTAGGCGTTGATGACCTGCTGCACCGCGGAGGCGTAGGCCGCCGACGACGAGCAGTTCGGGCCGAGCTTGTTGCCCTGCCAGCCGCCGAAGGAGATCTGTACGTTGCCGCCGGCGGCCTTGATCGTCGAGATCGCCTGCGCGTCGACGCCTCCGGTCAGCGGGCGCTGCCCGTCCCAGGCGGGCGTGCAGCCGCCCCCGGACAACATGAACGCCATCGTGAACGCCTTGACGCCGGTGGCGTTCATGACCGTGGTCGGGCTCGGCGGATTGCCCCAGCCTTCGTAGAGGTACGGCGCGCCGGGGAGCTTTCCGCTGGTCGAGCAGCCCGTCGTGGTCCCGGTCGCCGCCCCGCTCGCGGCCGACTCGCCGTTCGCGTTGTACGCCTTGACGGTGTAGGTGTGCGACGAGCAGGCGGACAGGCCGGAGATCGTGGCGGACGTACCGGTGACCTGGGCGACCTGCGTGCCACCCTCGTAGACGCGATAGCCCGTCACGGTGCCGCTCGACGCGGACCAGGACAGCGAGATCGACGCGTTCGTGCCGCCGGTCACCGTGGGCGTGCCGGGCGTGCCGGGAGCGCCAGCGGACGGGGACGGGGAGGGGCTGGAGGTGCCGCCGCCGCAGGACGCGCCGTTCAGCAGGCAGTTCGAAGGGGTGGCCCCCGCGCCGCCCGGACTGCCGTTGAAGCCGAAGCTCGCCGTGCCGCCGGCCGGGATCGTGCCGTTCCAGCCGACGTTCGTGAACGTGAAGTGCTGGCCGTTCCGCGTCATCGCGGCGTCCCAGAACGAGCCGACGGTGGAGCCGGCGGGCAGGTCGAACTCGACCTTCCAGCCGCTGATCGAGGAGGACGTGCCGTTGGTGATCACGTACTTGCCCTCGAAACCGGTTCCCCAGTCCTGGGTCTTGGTGAACACGGCGGTGGCCGACGCCGCGTCCGCGGGCGCCGCGGCGATGACGCCGCCGACGAGGGCGAGCGCGACGGCCGCGACCGCGGCTCTGACGCGCGTGCTTGATCGGAATCTCATCGTTCCTCGCAAGGATGGTGGGGGGTGGGGATCATCAGAGCGCGTCGAGGTACGCCCGATGGCTGCGAGAGAACTCGTAGCCGTTGTACTTGTCCCAGTTGACGGACCACGTCATCAGGCCGCGTAGGCCGGGGAAGACGCCGTGCGGCCGGTAGGAGCCGCAGCCGGTCCCCTTCGCCAGGCAGCCGAACGCCTTCTGGACCTCGGCGACCGTGGTGAAGCCGTTCCCGGCGTAGGGCGCGGCCGGTAGGCCGATCGCCACCTGGTCGGGACGGAGCGCGGGGAAGGTGGTGCCACCGGCCACGGGGAAGCCGGTGAGCAGCATGTCGGTCATCGCGACGTGGAAGTCGGCCACGCCCATCGTGTGGTACTGGCCGTCGAGGCCCATGATCGGCCCCGAGTTGTAGTCCTGCACGTGCAGCATGGTCAGGTCGTCCCGCATGGCGTAGATCACCGGGAGGTACGCGCCGGAGCGGGCGTCCGCGGCGCCGTTCGGCCCCGGGCCGTAGAACTGGTAGCCGAGCTGGACGAAGAAGGTCTCGGGCGCCATCGTCAGGACGAAGCCCGAGCCGTACCTGGCCTTGAGGGTCTTGAGGGCCGAGATCAGGTTGACGATCACGGGCGTGGTCGGGTTCCTGAAGTCGTTGTCGCCCGAGTTGAGCGACAACGAGTGACCCTCGAAGTCGATGTCGAGGCCGTCCAGGCCGTACTTGTCGATGATCGCGGCGACGGAACGGACGAAGGCGTCGCGGGCGGCCGTGGTGGTCAGCTGGACCTGGCCGTTCTGCCCGCCGATCGAGATGAGGACCTTCTTGCCCGCCGCCTGCTTGGCACGGATGGCCGCGATGAAGTCGGCGTCGCTCTCGACGGTCGGGCATTCGGCCACCGGGCAACGGGTGAACCGGATGTCCCCTGAGGTGACGGAGGTGGGCTCACCGAAGGCCAGGTTGATGAAGTTCCATTCGGCGGGCACATCGGCCATCCGGACATATCCGGATCCGTTGGCGAAGGACGCGTGGAGGTAGCCCACCAGCAGCCTGCCACCGAGTGGGGGGCTGGTGGGAGACGCGCTCGGGCTCGCTGAAGGGCTCGCCGAGGGACTGGCGGACGGACTCGCTGACGGGCTCGCCGAGGGACTCGCCGACGGGGACGGACTGGTCCCCGGCCCGTCCAGCACCACATCGTCGGCGTAGTACGCGCCCTGGCCGTACCAGCCGTTGACATAGATCGACACGTTGCTGGTCGAGGATCCGGTCGTGAACGACGTGGTCACCTGTGTCCACGCCGCACCCGGCGCCGCCCAGGTCTGAACGTTGACGCCCGTGCCCGTCGCACCGAGGAACACGTAGTTCCCCCGCACCCACGCCGACAACGTGTACGCCGTGGACGGCTTGACCCCGATCGACTGCTCGCAGCGGGCCGTGTCACTACCCGCCGGAGAAGCGGACAGCGCCTTCGACCCGCCATGCACAGGGGTGGAAACCGCCTGCGCTCCCGACGTGGCCGAGCAGGTCCAGCCGGACAGCCCCGACTCGAACCCGGGATTCACGGCGATGTTGTCGGCGTACGCCGTACCTGACGTGGAGAGGAAGCCGGCGGCGGCGAGCAGCATGGCCGCGCCGATCGTGATCAGTTTCTTCATGGGCGTCATCCCGTGTACGAGGCGAGGATCGTGGAACGCGTGTGGCGTGGCCGCGCGACGTCGGCGCGTCCGCGGAGCGCGCCGGTGCGCCCGCGTCGGCCGGGGATCATCTCCCTGAACGTGGACAGGAGGGACGCACCGGAAAGCGCCGGGGTGAGCGCGGTCGTCATGGCACGGCCTCTGATCGAGTGGGGAGGTTCCTCGGATCGGCGGCGTGTGGTGCGGAATGCGGGCGGAGAACGCTTCTGACAGGAGTCGAAGGGTGTCGTCGGGGGGCGGAGTGAAGGATTCTTTTAATAAAGTTTCCTAAGAGTTGTGGGGATCGTAGCTCCGCGTACGACCAGCCACAAGGCCTAATTCGCCGGGCACTGCCGACCGGAGTCCAGTCATCGCAGCCGGCATGTAACAAATGACGTAGACCGCCCGCTATTTCGGGCGGTCTACGTCAAGCTCATACGGCCGCTCGTGGATCTTCGGCCGGAGCGGGCGTACGCGCGCGAAAAGAGCCGTCGGCCGACACTGGGGAGCCTCGGACCGAGGACATGTACGCCCGAGCGCCGAACGGCAGGCGACACCTGACAACGTGGAGCGAATCAGCCGGGAGCCTCCGTCGATCGAGGCGAGTCGGGCGGAGTCCACGATCAGACTGCAGAGCAGGAGTCAGGCGGCGACCGGCACCAGATCTCAAGCCAGGAGTCGGGCGGAGCCCCGGACCAGACCTCAGGCCAGAAGCTGGGCGGTGTCCAGAACCAGATCGAACGGCGCAGGCAAGGAGAGCTTCTCTCCGAGAGGAACCTTCACTTCGTCGTCATAGCCGTCCTCGGTCGGCTGACTGAGCAACCGCACGATCTCCTGAGCAGGATCGATCACCAGGTAGAGCGGAACCTTGCCCTTGGCGCACCGCCCCGGCTTGTACTCGTGGTCGTCCTGAACGCTGCTGGGCGAGACGACCTCCACGACCATCAGCGCCTCGTCCGCATGGACGTGGTCATCGCTCCACATCCGCGGCTCACGCGGTACGACCGTGAGGTCCGGACGGAAGCGGTCCTCATGGACGCCGAAGAACAGGGTGATGTCCCCCCAGCCTTCCCAAGCCCTCTCCGCGAGCAGCGGCATCAAGACCCTGAGCAGGGCGAACACGATCTGATTGTGGATCTTGCCGGGCATGGGTTTGATCACCACCCGGCCGTCGACGAGCTCGATCCGACGCTCCGGATAACGCTCGACCGCGTAGGCCCACAACTCCACCGGCGGCGACACCACCTCGACGGGTTTCGAAGCCGGCAACGGCGACCTCCTGAAACGATGGATCGAGTGCTTGCGCTTGACCACGAGCCTGGCCATGCGTCCATCATCCCCTCTCCCCCTTGCAACGCAACGCATTCAATGCCTCACGCAAGGTATCCGACCCCGCCGACACTCCCGCTGCGCCCGGACAGCCCAGGTGAAGGCTTCTCCCACCGGGAGTAATCCGTACGCGGATCGCCCCTCTAGCGGGCAGCGTGCGGGCGGTCGCACGGACACCGAGGCCGCTCTCAGGAACGGTCTGGCACCTCATCGCCGGCTTCGGCTCCCCGGCCCTGTTCGGCGTCCCGGCTTTGTCCGGCGTTCCGCGCGGCGGTCGCCAGCCAGTCGGCGACGGCGTCGCTGATCGGCAGGCCGGTGTTCGTCTCCAGCCAGCCCCATTCGCCGTTGGGGTCGATCTCCAGGAAGACGTACTCGCCGTCCGGCCGCAGGATGAGGTCGATCGCGCCGTAGGCGAGTCCGAGGTCCACGACCAGGTCCACGCAGCGCCGTTCGACGTCCGCGGGCAGGGTGTGCACGGCGTACCGCACGCGGGTGTCGTCGTGGTGCCGCCGGTCGTCGTGGGCCGCTCGCGCGTTCCGCGCGTCGATCTCGACGGCGAACACGCGGTCACCGACCACCGTGACACGCAGTTCCACGGCCTTGGGAACGTACGGCTGCAGGATGACCGGCTCATGCTGTACGCGGTGACGGGAGGTGAGTTGCCGTCGGGTCACCGCGGTGGTGTGGACGCGGTGGTCCTGCCCGTCGAGCAGGAACCGATGGGAGTCGAAGAGCTTGGCGATCAGGTGGCCGTCGCTTCTCGCGTACGCGGGGACCAGCGCGGCCGGATCGTTCGTCATCACGGTCTCGGGGATCGTGAAGCCCAGCCGGACGGCCCGGTCCAGGTGGACGAGCTTGTTGTGCGCCCTGTCCACGGCGGGTGGGCGCGCGGGGAACCATGGGACGGTCAGGAGGTCCCAGAGCCCGGCCATGAAGAACCGGGAGACCCGCTCCACGTGCGCGCGCTGCGTCGGGTCGGTCATGTTCACCGCCGCCGTGGGCGCGTTCGGCCGCCTGACCCACACGGCGGTCACGTCGCCCAGGTCGAGGTCACGGTCCTCGGTGGCCAGCAGGAACGAGGGCTCGTCGCCCTGGAAGGTCACGGTGACCCGGCCTCCCGAGGGGAAGTCGCCCGGATCCCACCACACGACCGGCAGGCCACGGCTTTCGATCTTGGGGAGGACCATGTCCACGGTGACGTCGCCGCGGTCGCTCAATATCAGCAGCATGTCGCTTTCCCTAGCCTTCGCGCTCCGCCCCGGCGACGACGCGCGGTGCCCGGGGAGGCCCTTCTCCGCCGCCCGAGGACCTCGGCGTCCACGTTCCTCCCATACGGCGAGAAACTGACACCACCCGATGGCCCCGCTGATCGGTTGAGCACCTGAGGAGAAACCTAGAGATCACACCTTGGCCCGGACTGCGTCATGACTTGGATCACACTTGGGAACGGCTGCACGCCTGTCACCAGGTCGCCTGGACGAGGGTGACCACCCCGGCGCCGACCAGTGCGGCGGCCCACATCCTGTCGAGGTTGAACCAGGCCCTGCGCAGGATCGCGAGTCCGGCGAACTCGTACACCGCCAGGGCGACGGCGCCCGCGGTGAGGAACATGGCGAGCGTGTGCACGCCGGCGACGAACAGGCCGCCGGACAGGGCGTGGCCGTGGTGACCGGCCGGGATGCGGGTCAGGACGGGCAGCAGCATGAGGCCGGCCCCGTGCGCGGAGGACATCAGGAACGACCACGCGGCGAGCTGGCCGAGCGACAACCGCATCCCGACCCAGCGGAAGTGCCGTTTCGACAGCAGGCGCCACAGGCCGAAGGCGACGAGCACCACGCCGGCGCCGATCGACAGCGCGGTGCCCGTCACCAGGGACCCGGTGGCGCCGACCACCAGCGCCACCAGGGCCACGGAGGCCAGATGCCCGAGCGCGATCGCGGGGAGGGACTGCAGCAGCCGGTCGCGGCTGCGCTCCTGCAAGCCCCTCGCCACCGCGAACAGCCACCCCATCGCGGGGTTGATCCCGTGGAAGGCGCCCAGCAGGATGACCGCCGTCAGCGTCACGGGTAGCAGTAGGAGTCGGAGGAGGCGTCGCCGCCCTGCAGGCGGGTCTGGTGCGGGCGCAGGCCGCGGAAGTCGTCGCCGTGCGGGAAGAACCGCTCGTCGAAGGTGAACGAGTCCGTGTCCACCTTGGCCATCCACGCCCCGACCCCGTCGGGATAGAACTGGTCGTCCCAGGCGCCGTACAGCGAGTTGGTGACGTAGACGCGCCGGCCGTCCCGGCTGATCTCGACCATCTGCGGCCCGCCCGCCAGCCGCTCGGACGGCGCTGCCGGGTGGGCGGTTCGCCGTACGACGCCGCCGATGCGCAGGGAGCCGGTCTCGACCGGCGCGAAGGGATCGGAGACGTCGTACCGCTTCAGCTCGCCCGTGCCCCAGCAGGACACGTAGAGGTTCCGGTCGTCGACGGACAGGTCGATGTCGGTGACCAGCGGCGGGACCGCGCCGAACGGTTTGAGCAGGTCGGGGAGATCGTCCGGGGACGCGGGTTCCGCCGGGATGTCGATGATCTTCTTGACCGCCCAGCGGGAGCCGTCGCGGTACCAGACCCAGATCGAGGCGGACAGGTCCTCCACGCTGGTGACGACTCCGACGAATCCGTACGTCTTGGTCGGGTCGTGCGCGGGACGCAGTTCGAGGGGCATCTGGTACTGGTCGCCGAGGTCGATCTCCTGGACGTGCCTGCGTTTGCGCAGGTCCCAGAAATGCAGGCGGTGGCCGTACTTGCGGCCGAGGAGCAGCTCGCCGACCAGTCCGTCCTCGATCATGGACGGCGTGCCCCACTCGGAGCTCACCAGCACGTCGTGGTTGATGTGCCACCAGAAGTCGTAGGCGAGGTACTGCGGCCCGCGGTCGGCCTCCCACCTGCCGAGCACCTCGAACGAGGTGTGGTCGAGCAGCGCGATGCCGCCCGGCCCGTCCTCGCCGAACCCGCCGAGCGCCGAGACGTACAGCCCCTCGGGCCCGCAGTGCACGGTGTGCGGACGGGAGTATCCGGCGCGTTTGCCCAGTTCCTCGGGCTCGATCACCTTGACCAGTTCGGGGCTGGTCCGTCCCTTGGTGTCGTAGACGTAGATCCGCGATGAGCGCAGTCCCGGCACGATCAGGTAGCGGCGCTCGACGTGCGGATGCGGCGCGTTGGGGCACAGCGCACTGCTGCATGCGTTCCAGCCGAAGTGGTGGAGCTCGTCCCCCGTGTACGGAAGGTCGGTCCAGCCGACGACGGTCCCGTACGCCGGGGACTCGGGGTCGGTGTCGAGGACGGCCAGCGCGTCCGGCCTTTCCGCGGACCGGTCGAAGGCGGCGACGTAGGCGAGCTTCTCCCGGGGAGCCGCGGCGGCGTCCCGAGGCGACGGATAGAACGTGGGATCAGGCGTCCAAAGGCTCATGCGTCCAGAGTCTTCCTATATTTCCCACAGGGTCAATAGGTAATACTTCTCTCCCTTCCCAGGGGCTCCAGCATTCGCCCGGGGCGCCGCGCAAGCATCGCGGGATACCGTGATATGTCATCTTTTGCAATAGCGGCGGGCGGGTCATCGGCCCCCGAACTCGGATGGAAGCGCGCCTCATGTTCTTCGGCATCACCGACATCTGGTCGTACGTCATCGGCGCGTTCCTGATCATCCTGCTACCGGGGCCCAACTCGCTCTACGTGCTGTCCACGGCGGCGCAACGCGGTGTGCGAGAGGGCTACCGGGCCGCCTCCGGGGTCTTCCTCGGCGACTCGGTACTCATGGTGCTGTCGGCGGCCGGGGTGGCGTCACTGCTGAAGTCGACGCCGATTCTGTTCAACGTGGTCAAGTACGCCGGAGCGGCCTACCTGGCGTGGATCGGGTTCGGCATGTTGCGCGCGGCCTGGCGCGGGTGGCGGACCCGCAGCCTCGCCGAGGCGCTCGCGTCCCAGGAGCCGCCCGTCACCGGCGATCCGTTCCGCAAGGCTCTGGTGATCAGCCTGCTGAACCCGAAGGCGATCCTGTTCTTCGTCTCGTTCTTCATCCAGTTCGTGGACCCGTCGTACGCCGCGCCGGCCGTCTCGTTCCTCATCCTGGGGACGATCGTGCAGATCTTCAGCGTGCTCTATCTGACGATGCTGATCTTCGGAGGCACGTTCGTCTCCGCCCAGTTCCGGAGGCGGCGCAGGCTGACGGCGGGGCTGACATCGGGCGTCGGCGCCCTCTTCCTCGGCTTCGGGGCCAAGCTGGCGACGACGAGCCTGGGCTGACCCTCCCCTGGAGGGGGCCTTGGCGGGCAGTTTTCCGGAATAGGGGTAGATTTGCCGACGTTTAACCGGACAGGCGGGGATATTTCCATACAAAAGCACCCCCGCTGACGCAGGCCGTCGCCTCTGGTCGAACGCCGTGGGCCGACGCCGCAAGGCCGCCCCGGAGACGATGCGTACCACGCCTCGCGGGCGACCACCGAGGTCACACGGGTCTCGCCGCCAGTCCAGGGAGTGTCATGGACCATCCACCCTTCGCACTGCCGCACCTGCCGTCTCTCCTCAGGCAGGCGGTGCCGATGCTGGTCGAAGGTGTACTCGCCCCCCTCGCCGTCTTCTACGCGGCGCTCAGCCTGGTCGGCCTCAACGGGGCCCTCTGGGCGGCCATGGGCTGGGTCTACCTCGGCATGTTGTGGCGCGTCGTACGCCGCAAGCGGGTTCCGGGCACGATGGCGCTCACCGCCGTCGCGATCACGGCGCAGGCCG
Source organism: Microtetraspora sp. AC03309 (assembly GCF_020826795.1). Taxonomy (NCBI): domain Bacteria; kingdom Bacillati; phylum Actinomycetota; class Actinomycetes; order Streptosporangiales; family Streptosporangiaceae; genus Microtetraspora; species Microtetraspora sp. AC03309. The sequence goes on from NZ_JADDIL010000006.1 coordinate 13,031, forward strand.
CGCTCGGGTTGTGGACCGGCAGCGCGATCGTCTACTTCATCCAGCCCGAGGTCGGCACGATCTGTCTCGGCATGGTCTTCCTCGCGTCGGTGCGACTACGGCGCCCCCTGCTGGCGAAACTCGCCCAGGACTTCGTCCATCTGCCGTCGTTCGTGCTCCGGCACGAGCGGGTCCGGCAGTTCTTCGTACGCGTCACGCTCCTGTGGGCGTTCGTACTGATCGCCAACTCGGCCGGGAACATCTGGCTGCTGCTGAACCAGTCGATCGGCAGCTTCCTGCTGCTCCGCACCATCGCCATGGTGGCTGTCACGGGCCTGGCGATCGCCGTGTCCGTGTGGGGCTTCCGTCGGGCGCTGCACCGCCTCCACCTCGATACTCCCGCCGCCATCAGTACATAAGCGGCAAATCCATATTTCATGCCGTTTGTCCGGTTTGGTGGTGGAAACTGGACAGGCATGAGCTCGAAGTCGAAGAAGCGCGGCACCGCGTCCACGCCGGAGCCCACAGCGTCCAGGGCGGAATCCGTACCGGAGAGCGAGCGGGGCACCGCTCGCCCGGGCACGACATCGCCTCAGCGGACACCGCCTCCGCAACGGAGCCAGCCGCCACAGCCGCAGCCGCGCCAGCGGGGCCGCACCGATCTTCCCGGCCAGCCGCACAGCCACGTGAACAGCAAGGCCGTCGCGGCCAACAGGCACTCGGCGGCGAAGGGATCCCTTCCGCTCCGCCGCGGACAGCGCGGCTGACCGCCCCGTCCGCGACGTCAGCCGGTAACTCAGCCGGTAACTCAGCCGGTAACTCAGCTGGAAAGTCCGCTGGAAAGTCAGCGGAACAGCAGGATCCGGATCGCCAGCGGGATCGGAGTGCCTCCCCCGACCACCTCGAGGACCCGATGCCTGGTCTCCGGCGTGTCCAGAAGCGCCGCGACGACGGCGGCGACGTCGTCCCTGGACACGGGGTCGTGCTGCGACAGCGGCACGTCCGCGAGGGTCACCAGGCCGGTCCCCTCGTCGTCGGTGAGCCGTCCGGGCCGGAGGATGGTCCAGTTGAGGTTCGGCCGGGCTCGGAGGTCCTCCTCGGCCGCGGTCTTCGCGTTGATGTAGGCCGCCCAGACCTCGTCGCTCCCCGGTGGGGGCGGTTCGCCCGCCCCGATCGAGGAGATCTGGACGAAACGGCGCACGCCGGCCCGCTCGGCGGCGTCCGCCAGCAGGACCGACGCGCGGTGGTCCACCGTCTCCTTGCGCGCCGCGCCGCTGCCCGGCCCCGCGCCCGCGGCGAAGACCACCGCCCCGGCCCCGAGCAGGATCTCGGCCAGTTCCCCGGGCCCGGTCCGCTCGAGGTCGCACAGCACGGGCTCCGCGCCGGCCGCGCGGACGTCGGCCTCATGGCCGGGATCGCGCACCAGGCCGACCGGTTCGTCCCCACGTGCGGCGAGCAGCCGTTCGAGCCGTAGTGCGATCTTCCCGTGGCCTCCCGCGATCACTACGCGCATGTGGCTCACCCCCGCCGATGATCCTCGCACGGCCTCCCGAGCCGAGGCTTCGAGGCGCGGCGGCACCACCCCTGTTCATCCCTCGTCATTCCTCCACCGGGTAGCCGAAGCGGAAGACGCCCGAGGGATCGTAGGCACGCCGGATCTCCGCCAGCCGCCGGATCACCTCCGGCCTCCACGCCACCCGGAGCTGCTCGCGTAGCGCGTCCCCCGTCAGTCCCAGCAGGTTGACCTGCGCGGGCCGGGGTCCGGCGACCTCCATCAGGGCGTCACCCGCCTTGATCGCCTCCGGGGCGCAGACCGCGTGGACGGACAGGCTGTACGCGGCCTCCCGCCCGCCGACGGCGTTCCCGACGTTCCCGGCCTCACGGGCCATCGCTCCCCCGAGGTGGCGGATCTCGACGACCGTCAGCGACTCGTCGGCGGCGGCCAGCACCGCGTCCGCGTCCACGTCGTCGAGCAGCACGCCCCTCCCCCACGAGGGCAGCGGGCCCTCGGGGTCGTTGTAGACCGTGTGCGTGTCGCGGTACGGCATGTCGGCGAGCGTGTCGGCCAGGATCGGCGCCGCCGCCCGCATGGGCGCGACCACCCGTTCGCCGCCGGCACCGGCGTGGACGACGCGGACCGCCACGACGGGCGGCGCGCCCGGCGGCCTGAGCAGGGCCACGGACGTGGTCGTCGCCTCGGGCAGGCCCCGCGTCCAGTCGAGGTACGCCGTGAAAACCTCGCGCGCCGAGTCGCCCGGGTAGATCAGGCTGCCGCCGAACACGTGGGCGTGCGGCAGCAGATCGAACGTCATCGACGTGATCACGCCCATGGTGACCTTGCCACCTCGCAGCGCCCAGAACAGGTCGGGCTCGTGCACGGCGCTCACGTGCCTGAGCCGCCCGTCCGCCGTCACGATCTCCAGGCCGCGCACGCGGTCGGCCGCGAAGCCGTACGCGCGGGACATCAGGCCGATCCCGCCGCCGACGGTGTACCCGATCACGCCGACGCCGGGGGACGACCCCGAGAGCGGGGCAAGGCCGTACGCGGAGGCCGGACGGATCACGTCACCCCAGCGGGCGCCCGCCTGGACCCGCGCGGTCCGCGCGGCGGCGTCGATCGTGACGTTGCCCATCCGCCGTGTGGTGACGAGCAGCCCGCCGTCCGCCGGCAGGCCCGGCCCGTGTCCCGTACTCATGATCGCGATGGGCAGTCCCGCGTCCGTGGCGTGGCGGATCGCGGCGATCACGTCCTCGGCCGACTCGGCGGGGACCACCACGTCGGGACGGTGCGTGACCGCGAGATTGAATCCGCCCGTCTCCTGCTCATATCCGGTGTCTCCCGGCTTCAGAATTCTCATGGGGACGACAGTGGCCGACGCCGATTGTGAATCGCTGAATTCCCCGCACTAGCGAGAGCCAAGCCAGACCCCGTTCAATGACCGGTATGTCACTGTCGTTCCGCCTGCTCGGCGATCTGGAGGTCTGGAGCGCCGATCGGCGGCTCGGCGTCACGGCCCGGATGCGCCGCGCGCTGCTCGCCCTACTGCTCGTGGACGCCGGCCGGGCCGTCCCCGCGGACGTCCTGGTGGAGCGGCTGTGGGGCGACCATATGCCGTCCGCGCCCTTCGGAACGCTCCAGGCGTACGTCGCCCAGCTTCGCCAGACGCTGGAGCCGGAACGCAAACCCCGCGTCGCCCCGGCCGTCCTGCTGACCCGGGGCACCGGATATCTCCTCGACGTCGCCCCGGAACAGATCGACGCACTCGCCTTCGAGGCTCTGGTGGCCGCGGGCGAGCTGGAGCGGGCGTTCACCCTGTGGCGGGGTGAACCGCTCGCCGAGTTCACCGACTTCGCGTGGGCCGTGCCGTACCGGACCAGGCTGATGGAGATCTACGAGGCCGCGACGGAGGACCGGGTCGAGGCGTGGCTGACGGACGGGCGGCACGAGACCGCCGTGGCCGAGCTGGAGAGCATGATCGTGCGCCAGCCGCTGCGCGAGCGCCGCTGGGCCCAGCTCGTACGGGCGCTCTACGCGGGCGGGCGGCAGGCCGACGCGCTCACGGCCTACCGCAGGTGCCGTGCGCTGCTCGCGGAGGAGCTCGGCATCGAACCAGGGCCGGAGCTGCGCCGCCTGGAGGTGGCGGTGCTCAACCAGGACGCCTCGCTGCTCGCGAGCCACGGGGCCACCGTCTCCCCCGCGTCCGCCGCGCCCGCCGCCGTCCCCGTGGTCCGGCCGGACGAGCTGATCGGCAGAGAGCGGGAGCTGGCCGTGCTGCGCGACCGCGTGGACGGCGTCAGGTCCACCGGGGGCTGCCTGCTGCTGGCGGGCGAGGCGGGCATCGGCAAGACGACCCTGGCGGAGGCGGCCCGCCGCTTCGCCGCCGCGTCGGGGATCGCGACCACCTGGGTGCGCTGCGTCGACGCGACCAGCGCCCCCGCGTACTGGCCGTGGGCGCAGGTCCTGCGCGACCTCGGCGGCCCGGCCGCGCGGACGGCGCTCGACGTGATCACGGGGGAGCGCCCGCTACCGGGTGGCGACCGCTTCCAGGTTTACGAGGCGGTCCTGACCGCGCTCGCCGCCGTGGCCGAGCACCGGTTGGTGGTGCTGGAGGACGCGCACGGAGCGGACGCGTCGTCACTGGAGCTGCTCCGGCTGATCGCGGGTGACCTCGCCCGGCTGCCGCTGCTGTTCGTGGTGACCACGAGGGACGCCACCGGTCTCGCCGCTCCCGCCGTCGAACGGCTGACCGTGGGAAGCCTGCCCGAGGAGGCGTGCGCCCGATACGTCGAACGTGTCCTCCCCGGCGAGCCGGAGCTGGCCTCGGAACTGGCCAGGCGCAGCGGCGGCAACCCGTTCTTCCTCGGCGAGCTGGTGTCCCTGCTGCGCGGCGGCGGCACCGTGAGCGGGGTACCGGAAGGCGTGCGCGACGTGATCGCGCAGCGGGTCGCCGCGCTGCCGGACCGGACCCGCGAGGCGCTCACGCTCGCTGCGGTGGCGGGCGAGGCACTCGATCCTGCCGTACTCGCCCAGGCCGCCCGGATGACGGGCGAGGAACTGCTGGTGGCGCTCGAACCCGCGCTCGGCGCCGGGCTTCTGGTGGAGGACGCCGACTCCTGGGGGTACCGCTTCCGCCACGGCCTGATCAGAGACGCTCTCTACGACTCTCTCGGCAGGGTCAGGCGCGGCGGTCTGCACGCGCGGATCGCGGGCGCGCTCGAAGCCACCGGCGCGGGCGTCACCGCGTTGTCGCTGCACTACCTCGCCGCCGGGCCGCTCGGCGACCCGGAGAAGGCCGTCCGGTACGCCAGGGCGGCCGCCGCGCTCGCCGTACGGCAGACGGCCTGGTCGGAGGCGGTCGGCCACCTGCGGGACGCGGCGGGCGTCCTCATCGGGAGCGCGGAGCTGCCAATGCGCTGCGACGTGCTCGTCGATCTGGGACGGGCGCTGCGGGACGCGGGCGAGCACGCCAAGGCGCACGACGCCATCGAGGAGGCCGTCGCACTCGCCACCGCCCTCGACGACCCCGACCGGGTGATCGCGGCCGCCACGGCCTTCGGCGGGGTCACCACGTGGGGCAGCCGCGAGTACGGAGATCATGATCCCGCCGTGGTGGGGTTCCTGGAGAGCCAGCTCGACGCGGCGGCCGGGGACGACGCGGCCAGGGTTCGGATCCTCGCGACGCTCGGCCTGGAGATGCGCTACAGCAGCCGGCTCGCCGACGGCGCCGCCTACGCCGAGCGGGCGCTCGATCTGGCCAGGCGGCGGGGCGATCCCGAGTTGCTCGCGCTGGCGTTCAACGCCTATCTGCACTCGTGCCACGGGCCGTCCCATTTCGGCAGGACGGCCGGCGTGACGATCGAGGCGATCGGCCTGGCCACCCGTCGCGGCGCCGTCCGGGACGAGTTCGCGTTCCGGTTGCAGCGGGTCAGCGAGGTGGCCAGGGCCGGGGACCTCGCCGGGCTCGACGCGCAACTGGCCCGCTGCCGCGATCTCGCCGCCGAACTGCGTTCCCCCGAGCTGAGCGGTCAGTTGCGGCTCGCGGAGGCGGCCGTGGCCCTCATGTCCGGGCACTGCGACGACGCTGAGACGCTCCGCGAGGAGGGACTGCGGATGATCGGCCTGACCGGAGCGCCCGGCCTCACCTGGTCGAGACTGGCCATGGAGATCGCCATCGCACGAGTCCGGGGGACGCTGGCCGCGATGTCCGGTTCCCTGCTGGGAATGGCGGAAAGCCTGCCGTGGAGCTTTCCCATCAGCCGCCCGGCGGCGGTGCTCGCGCTCGCCGAGTCGGGGCGGGAGGGCGAGGCACGCGGTCTCGCCGCCCGATGGTTCGCCCCGCCCCCGGAGGACTGGACGTGGATGTTCCCCATGGGGCTGTGGGCCTCGGTGTCGGCCCGGATCGGCGTCCCGGACCCTGCTCCGCTCTACGAGCGGCTGCTCCCCCACGCGGAGGAGATCGCCGTCGCCGGGGCGGGGCTCGACTGCGGCGGCTCCGTCCACGGCCTGCTCGCCGGGCTCGCCGCGGCGATGGAGAACCGGGACGCGGCCCGTGACCACGCCCGGCGCGCGGTCGAGACAGAGGAACGCCTCGGCATGGTCGCGTGGTCGCCGCGCAGCCGGTGCTACCTGGGTTAGCGCTTTCACCGCGTTCTGTCATCAGATGCCGGTGACAAGCGACTCGATGTTCATCGAGACCGAGATGGCGGCCGCCACCTCCGCGCGCGTCGGGGTGCCGGGCGCGCCTCCACCTGGTCTCTCTCCGGCCACGCGGCTCCCCGCGACCCGATCGCTGATCGGGCCGCGGGGAGGGACCGGCTCAGGTCCGCGAGTGGCGGCGCCGGCACCTGAGGGTTGGCCGGCATCTGGGGGTTGGTCGGCCAGGTGCCGTCTCGTATCTGTCTGTGGACGTCGGGGCCGGTGAAGAAGAGGCTGTGATCCCTGCCTCTTCTCCAGCGGCCCCGTCCGTCCTCTGGGACGCACCGGCGCCGAGGCGATGTCGCGTGCCTACGTGGCGGTCGTCACGCTTCCGACCAGTGGCAGCTCACGCGCTCGCCGTCCGGGAAAGTACCCCAGCAGTTGAGCCTGGGACTCGGACAGGGCCTACCGCCGCCCCCTGCCGCCGTGCTCGTGGGAGCCGTGCTCGCGGAAGCCGCGCTCGTGGGAGCCGCGCTCGTGGAAGCGGTGCTCACGGAAGCCGCGCTCGTGGAAGCGGTGCTCACGGAAGCCGCGCTCGTGGAAGCGGTGCTCCGCGATGAAGTGCCTGCGGAGCCTCGGCCGCTCGGCGATCCCGCGCTCGACGAAGTGCCGGCGAAGCATCGGCCGCTCCACGAAGTGCCGACGGAGCGCCGGACGCTCCACGAAGTGCCGGCGAAGCACCGGACGCTCCACGAAGTGCCGGCGAAGCACCGGACGCTCCACGAAGTGCCGGCGAAGCACCGGACGCTCCACGAAGTGCCGGCGAAGCACCGGACGCTCCACGAAGTGCCGGCGAAGCACCGGACGCTCCACGAAGTGCCGGCGAAGCACCGGACGCTGGACGAAGTGCCGGCGCTCCACGAACGCCCGACGCATCCGCGGATGCTCGACGAAGTGCCGGCGAAGCATCGGACGCTCCACGAAGTGCCGGCGGAGCGCCGGACGCTGGACGAACGCCCGCCGCTCCACGAACGCCCGACGCATCCGCGGATGCTCGACGATCCGCCGCTCTACGAAGTGCCGACGGAGCGCCGGACGCTCCACGAAGTGCCGGCGAAGCACCGGACGCTGGACGAAGTGCCGGCGCTCCACGAACGCCCGACGCATCCGCGGATGCTCGACGAAGTGCCGGCGAAGCATCGGACGCTCCACGAAGTGCCGGCGAAGCACCGGACGCTGGACGAACGCCCGCCGCTCCACGAACGCCCGACGCATCCGCGGATGCTCGACGATCCGCCGCTCTACGAAGTGCCGACGGAGCGCCGGACGCTCCACGAAGTGCCGGCGAAGCACCGGACGCTGGACGAAGTGCCGGCGCTCCACGAACGCCCGACGCATCCGCGGATGCTCGACGAAGTGCCGGCGAAGCACCGGACGCTCCACGAAGTGCCGGCGAAGCACCGGACGCTGGACGAACGCCCGCCGCTCCACGAACGCCCGACGCATCCGCGGATGCTTGGCGACGCGGACTTCCTTGACGTACGTCCTGCGGAACCTCGGCTTCTCGACGTAGAGGCGCTCCTGGACGAGCACCCTGCGGACCCGCGTCTGACGATGACGGCAGGTCTCGCAGCCCTTTCCTGACCAGCAGCCGACTGCGGAACTCGTGACGTTCGACGCGGCGATCGCAGAGGGGGTGACGGCCGCGTTCGCGGGCTGGGAGGAGATGATCATCGGAACGGAGAGGGCAGAAGCCACCATTACGCCGGTGGCGAGAGCTTGTCTGAGCATGAAGATCACTCCGTGTGGTGGTGATGGTTCCACGCTCCCGCTCATACGCGGGGCTGTGTCTCACGTGACACCGGGCCTGCTGGATGCTCGGCCTGGTCTCAGTCACTACTGATTGACGGAGCGTCGAATCGGTCTTCCGGGAAGACGCCGAAACGGCGTATTGACCTGTCCTCACGGTAGAGGGCACCACGCCGAGCCGGACACCCGTAATAGGCAAAGGGCTCGATTGGGGCTGATTACCTCTGTTCGTAAACAGAATTCGGGGCTCCGGCACATCGGCACGGTTCCGCACCGTTCTGAACGGGGCGATCACGTCGCCCATGTACTGATAACCACCTGTCTCACCAAATGTTCTCATCCATGCGGCTCAAAATGATCAACCGGAGCTATGCAGGCCGATCTGGAAAGTCCTGCGCGGGTGGCCCCTGCGGTGGGCACGCCGGCCGGAGTGGGACGAGGACACGGGAAACGGCGCGGCACAGGCGGCAGCAGTTCCCAGGCACCACGCGATCGTGGTCGGCGCGCGCCCCTCGGGGAGCTCACCGGGTCATGCCATCGGTCGCCCATGCCGTTCGCGACGGACCGCGACCCGCTTCGCCGGGGCGAAAAAGACTCAGGGACGATCAGCGTTACGACACAGGAAAGTCTCGCCTGTGAAAAAGCGCATCGGCGAAGCTCGATTCACCTTTCACCGCAGGGCTCCGGTGTAGTCGCGGTTTGATGCTTGATGTCCGGATCTTGGCAGGTAGTTCTGGAGAAACATGCGAAAGGGCACAGCCTTCGCGATCATGAGGTTGTCGAATCATCGATCGTGAGAGAAGACCGTGCCCGCCCCCACATGATCCCCGATCTTCTGTGGATGACCAACATCGCCCAGGCCAACCGCCGTCATGCTCACGACCCCGGACGCTGTCTCGCCACTCTCGGAATCACGTCCACGCACATTTCATCGGGTCCAAGGGGACGAATGGAGCGCGTCCCCTCCGGAAGCGGTCCGGAACCCGTGGCCGTGGTGGGAGCCGTCCTCGCCCAGCCTGGCAGCGGCGCTGTCGGCGGCGGGCCGTTTCTCGTGCAGCGCGGCCGCGTCCCCGGCGACCGTGAACCCGCCCACGTCCTGCACGACAAGGGGGGTTCGGCGCTGGGCGACTTCTCGCTGCGCTCGATCCATCCATGCGCCCCGGCACCGTGAAGAACAAGGCCCTGTCAACGCGCGTCACACGCGATGACTACCGCCGCAGTGAGCCCGGGCGAGATTTCCGGCGCGGCCGCGGGCTTAATGAGGGCGCGAGCCTCTGACGCTCGGGTGCGCCGCTACGGCTGTGACGTGGAGGCGATCGGCGGCGCCTTCACCGGCTTGGGGTACCAGCCGACGTAGGTGAGCCAGATGCCGATCAGGGCTAGCAGGCCGAAGAAGACGCGCGCGAGAGTCAGCAAGGTGGGGTCGAGCGTGGCGGTCTCGGCGATGTCTTGCACCGCTGAGGTGGTGGCGACCAGCCCGACGCCGCGCAGCAGCACGAACCAGCCGAACACGGAGATGGCGATCGCGGCGGGGCCGCGCCAGTTCCGGTGTCCGCCAATGATCACCAACCCTCCTCCGACCATGACCGCTCCAAGGATCCACGCGATCGCCGGATTTGCGAACAGGCCGTCGATAAGTCCCGTGGCCGTCGGTAAGCGGATCGCGAGGATCGTGGTGAAGATGGCGATGTAGGGGCCGATCACCCGAGCGAACGCCCGGGTCCGCAGATGGGCATCAAGGTCCATGGCTGACATGGAAGAGTCTCCATTCACAAACCGCTGGTCGGTTTATGAAAAAGCTACGCTGACGGTCATAGCCTGTCAACGGACGTCCGCGAGGTGGAGTAGCGCATGGCCCGTCGAGTCAAACCGGAGGAGTACGCGGCTCGACGTGCTCAGATTCTCGCGACCGCTCTTGAGCTGATCTGGGAGAAGGGCTACCAGGAGATGACCATCTCCGATGTGCTGACGACCCTCAGCATCTCCAAAGGCGCCTTCTACCACTACTTCGACTCCAAACGAGCCCTTCTTGACGGCATCGTGGAGATGTTCGCGGCAGACTTCAGCACCGCCGCCCAGCACGCCGTGTCGGACCCGGCGCTCGACGCGATGGCCAAGCTGCGCACCTACCTGCTCTCCGCCCTCGACTGGAAGGCGGAGCGCAGCAGCGAACTCGCGGCGATCGCGCGCATGTGGCGGCACGAGGACAACGCGGTGCTCAAGCAGCGCATCAGCCAAGCATCCGTGCGGATTCAGAGTCCGCTGCTGGCCGCGATCATCCGGCAAGGATGTGCGGAGGCAGTGTTCGACGTCACTCACCCCGACGAGGCGGCCCTCATCATCGCCGGCATGGGGCTGCAACTCGGCGACGCTCTCATCGACGCGTTCACCGAACCCGCGGACCACACCTCTCTGGAGGACCACCGCGCCGTACTCGTCGAAGCTCACCTTGAGGCCCTCGAGCGCATCCTCGGAGCCACGCCGCGAGCACTGACCGTCCTCTCGCCTCAGATCGCAGGTACGTCATTCCCGAGCTGACGAGTGAACGGTGTGATCATTCCTGGAGTGGTTGCCTGTGTCAGGGGTCCCAGAAATAGCCGTCCCGAAAATGCGTTTACGGGACGGTTCCACGGCGCCGGAGTCGTCTCCGCGGATTCCCAGTTCAGACGATTTTGATCCATGCCCTGGCCGGGATCGTGGGCGGGGTCGGCTTCTTGCGGAACCGGCCTGGGTTGGCCGCATAGGCGGCCTCCAGGGTGACGGCACGCTGCTCGCGGATCTCAGCTTGATCTTTAACCTGTGCGTTGTTGCCGCGCGGTCATGCTGAAGCGCTCCGGCTTCGGTGGAGGCTCGTTCAATCAGCGGAGCTGAAGCGGCTGCGGCGAGAGAACACCGAGCTGCGCCGGGCGAATGAGATCCTGAAGGTTGCCTCGGCTTTCTTCACGGCCGAGCTCGACCGGCCACACACGCACTCGTGACCTTCCTCGACGAACACCGCGAGCTGTTCGGTGTCGAGCCGATCTGTCGTGTGCTGACCGAGCACGACCTGTCGATCTCGCCCAGCACCTACTACGCCGCCAAGACCCGGCCGGCCTCGGCACGGGCGATCCGCGATGCCGAGCTGGACGAGCACATCCAGCGGATCCACACCGCCAACTACGGCGTCTACGGCGTCCGCAAGGTCTGGCGGCAACTGATGCGCGAGGGCCACCAGGTTGCCCGGTGCACGATGGAGCGGCGGATGCGTGCCCTGGGCCTGCAAGGGGCCCGCCGCGGCAAGAAGATCCGCACCACCACCTCCGACCCTGGACATCAGCGGGCCGCCGACCTGGTGAAACGGGACTTCACCGCATCTGGGCCCAATGCCGTGTGGGTCGCGGACTTCACCTACGTTCCCGCCTGGTGCGGCATCGTCTACGTCGCCTTCGTCGTGGACGTGTACTCCCGGGCGATCGTCGGCTGGTCAGCCTCGATGTCCCAAGCGCACCACACTGGTGCTGGATGCCCTGGACATGGCGTTGTGGCGGCGCGACCGCTAGGCACGACCGGTCTGAGGCCGTGTGCCCAGGCGGTCACGGCGTGCTGAGCGCCTCGGTAGGCGACATGCGGGCCGCGCGGACCGCCGGATAGAACCCGGCGATGCCGCCGATCAGCAAGGTCGCGATCATCGCCCCGGCCGTCGCCCACGCCGGGACGACCGTCCGCCAGCCCTGATACGCGGCGTACCCGGCGGTCACCCCGATGCCGAGTAGTACGCCGCCCGCGCCGCCGAGCGCGGACAGCAGCTGGGACTCGGCGACGAACTGCAGCCGGATCTGGCCCCGTGTCGCGCCCAGCGAACGGCGCAGCCCGATCTCTGCGCGCCGCTCCAGCACGGAGATGACCATCGTGTTGGCCACCCCGACCCCGCCGACGAGCAGCGCCACGCCGCCCAGGCCGAGCAGCAGCGCGCCGAGCGTCGCGTCGGTGGCCTGCTTGGCCGCGAGCGCGTCGGAGGGGCGGGACACCTGCACCTCGGTGGAGTGCTCCGGGTTGGCGGTGGCGGCCAGGACGGCCCGCACATCGAGCACGTGCCGCTCCTCGGCTCGGGTGTAGACGGTCGTCGGATACCCGTCGAAGCCGAGCCGTTCCCGCGCCACTGGCCAGCCGACGAGCGCGGAGGTGTCCAGTTCGGGCGCGAGCGGCGCCAGGCCGAGCACGCCGACAACGGTGAACCAGCGGCCGCCGAGCCAGACCCGCTGGTCCGGTTCGGCCCGGGTGACGCCGAGCCGGTCGGCGGCCTTGGCCCCGAGCACCACCGCGGGGTAGCGGTGGGTGACCTCGTTCAACCAGGTTCCGCTGACCACCGCGGCGCCGGCGTCGCGCAGGAGGTTCAGCCGGGCCGCCTGCACCGAGATGCCACCCGACTCGCCCGGGGGCACGCGGTCGTTCCGGTACACCTTGGCCTGGGTCATGCCGGTGGCCGTCACCGACGTGACCGTGCCGATCCGCCCGATCATCCGCTCCGCCTCGGCCGGCAGGTGCGATGCCTTTCCGAACAGGTCCTGGCCGGGAGAGACCGTGAGCAGGTTGGTGCCGAGCGCGGCGAGTCGCCGGTCCAGATCCTCCCGGCTGGAGGCGGAGATGCCGACCACTCCGAGCATCGCGGCGATGCCGATCGCGATGCCCAGCGCGGAGAGGAACACCCGCAACGGCCGGGACCGCAGCCCTGCCCCGCCCACCCTGATCACGTCGCCCGGACTCAGCCGGGCGGGGACGAGCGCCGCCGGGTCCGTCAGCATGCCGGCGTCCGTTCCCTCAGGTCGCGCAGCACGCGCCCGTCCAGCATCTCGACCCGCCGGGGCAGGCCCGCGGCGATGTCGCGATCGTGCGTGATGACCACGACGGTCGTGCCGCCGCGGTGGAACTCGCGGAGCAGATCCATCACCCCCGTGCCCGACCTGGAGTCGAGATTGCCGGTCGGCTCGTCCGCCAGCAGCAGCGACGGGTGGCCGACGATCGCGCGGGCGATGGCCACGCGCTGCCGTTCCCCGCCGGACAGCTCGTGCGGCCGATGCTGGAGGCGGTGGCCGAGGCCGACCCGCTCCAGCGCCTCCGTCGCCCGGACACGCCGCCGCCGCGCCGGCACGCCGGAGTAGACCAATCCGTCGGCCACGCTGTCCAGCACCGGAACGCCCGGGGTGAGATGGAACTGCTGGAACACGAAACCGATCGCGGCGGCGCGCAGCGCCGACAGCCGCCGATCGTTGAGCTTCGCCACATCGTGGCCTCCGACGCGGACGATGCCGCCGGAGGGCCGGTCCAGGGTGCCGATCATGTTCAGCATGGTCGACTTGCCGGACCCCGACCGGCCGACGATGGCGACCAGCTCGCCGTACCCGATCTCCAGGGTGACGTCGCGCAGCGCGGTGACCTCGCCGCCATAGCGCTTGGTGACGCTGGTGAGCTGGACGATCATGTCGGCACCACCACCGTGGTGCCCTCGTCAATCCCGGTGATCTCGACCTTCCCGTCGGCGAACATGCCCGTGCGCACCGGCACGGAACGGGTTACCGCGCCTTGCACGACCTCCACGCCGTACCCGCCGCCGGGCAGCGCGATCAGCGCGTTGACCGGTACGGCGAGCACGTTCTCGCGCTGCTCGGCGACGACGGCGACCTTCACCGGCGCCGTGTCGAACACGCGGAGCTTTCCGCGCGCACGCCGTTCGCGGACGGAGACGACCACCTCGACGGTGATGACCGTCTCGCCCTGCTCGGTGCTTTCGTTTGCGACCTTGCCGATGCCGGTCACCACACCGGGCACGGTCGCGCCGCCCGGCAGTTTCACAGTCGCCTTCATGCCCTTCTTCACCAAGTGCCGGTCGGCCGCGTCCAGCGGGACGGTGACCCGTTTCGTCGTGCCGGTGTACGCGAGCACGTGCCCCGGCGCGGAGCCGCCGAGCGTGGTTTTCAGCTCGGCGACCCGGATCGGACCGGGATGCACGAAGACGTCACCGGGCTCCACCCGGCCGGTCACCGGGACGCCGATGTTCCGCTGCCATCGCCGCACCGCCTCACGGGTGGCCCAGGTGAACTCCTCGTCCACGGTGATGCCGCGATATCCGAGCTTGGCGAGGTTCCGCTCCAGCAGCTCGACGTCCCGGCCCTTCACTCCCGTGCGCAGCGTGCGATAGAGGGGCATGTCACCGTACAGCAGCGGCACCTGGTCGGCGTTCACGCTGTAGACCGCGCGGCCCCGCCTGACCATCGCGCCGGGCGAGGGCAGCCAGGTGATCGTGCCCGACCGGCCGGCGGCCGTCAGCGTCTCCCGCGACCCATAGCCGAGAGTGCCGTCCACGCTCGTCGTCTCGGTCAGCGTCGTACGGATGACCTGGGCGGTCGCCGGAGGAGGCCGCCGGGGCGCGGCGGTTTCGGTGTCGCCTCCGAGGCTGACCGCGGCGGCGACCATCGCGGGAATGAGCACGGCGCAGCCCGCCATCAGTGCCGCCCGGCCCCGCCTGCGCCGCCGCGGTGGTCCCGCCCTCTCCGGGGGCGTCGTCTCGAGGGTCATCGTCTCCGAGGTCATCCCAGGAGCCCGCCGGCCTTGTCGCGGCAGGCCTCCTCGGCCTTCTTGTACGCGGGATCGTCCGGCCGCACCTTCATGCCGGGCCCGCCGACCGCGTACTGGCCGCCGCCCTGAAAGACCGGATCGGGCATGTCGACGCCGTTGTCCCGCATGCACTTGGCGTACGCGCGCAGCTGGTCCTTCTGCTCGGGGGACAGGTCGCCCCCGCCGCCGTTCCCGCCGCCACTGTTTCCGCCACCGGATCCGAGGATGGTGCCGCAGGCCGCCTCGGCCTTCTCCATGGTCGCCCGGTCGATGCCCCGGTCATCGGTCTGGATGGAGCCGTCGGGTCCCGGGTCCGGCATGTCGACGCCGTTGTCCCGCATGCACTTGGCGTACGTCCTGAGCCGTTCCTGCGGATCGAGCGAGGCGGCGGCCCGGGAGGCGGCCGCGGCGGCCTTGGAGGAGGACTCCGGAGTCTGTCCGCATCCGGCGGCGAGCGCGAGCAGCACCACCGCCAAGAGTGTCTTTCGCATGGACCGAAGCGTGTCGGCCGCCGATTGGAGCGAGCCCGGAACAACCTCGGAGCCACCTCAAGATCTCGTACACCGGTTCCGTACGCCCGGGTCCGCGCGTGCTCATGGGTTCACGGAGCTCAAGTGCGCCGCGCGGCTTCGGGGTCTCTTCGCGATCTCGGATCTCACCGGATCTCACCGGATCTCACCGGGATGTCTGAGCGGCAGCAGGACACGGAACGCGGAGCCCTCGCCGGGGGCGGTCGCCACCTCGACCCGGCCGACGTGCGCTTTGACGATCGCGGCGGCGATGGCCAGCCCGAGCCCGGCCCCGCCGTCGGCGCGGGAGCGGCTCTGGCTCACCCGGTAGAGCCGCTCGAAGATGCGCGTGACGTGCTCGGCGGGGATCCCCTGCCCGGTGTCGCGTACGTCGAGCACTCCCATGAGCGGCGAGCCCGGCGGGGCGGAGCCGACCGCGGCCGCCGGCGCCTCGGTCGGCCGCCCGGCGCCGACGGCGACCGTGACCTCGGTGCCGGGCGGGGTGTGGGCCAGCGCGTTTGCCACCAGGTTGGCCGCGACCTGCCGCAGCCGGGCCTCGTCTCCGGTCACGATGACCGGAGCCAGCGCGCCGTCCTGCCCGGTCATCCGGATCCGCCTTTCTGGCTGCCGGGCACGCGCGTCGCGCACCGTGTCGATCGCGATCTCCAGCAGGTCGACCGGACCACTGGCGAGCGGGCGTTCCTCGTCCAGGTGGGCCAGAACCAGGAGATCGTTGACCAGCAGGCCCATGCGGGTGGCCTCGTCCTCGATCCGGCGCATCGCCTCATCCACCGGCGCCCCGGGCGGGGTTCCGCCCTGCCGATGGAGCTCGGCGAAACCCAGCACCGAGGTCAGCGGGGTGCGCAGCTCGTGCGACGCGTCGGCCAGGAACCGGCGCATCCCCGCCTCCGACTCGGTGCGCGCGGCGATCTCCGACTCGACACGGTCGAGCATCACGTTCATCGCCACCCCGAGCCGGCCGGGTTCGGTGTCCGGCTCGCTCTCCGGCACCCGGCTGCCGAAGTCGCCGGCCGCGATCCTGGCCGCGGTCTCCTCGATCCTGGTCAGCGGGCGCATGCCCAGCCGTACCAGGGCGGTGGCGGCCAGGCCGAGCAGCAGCAGCACCACCGCGGTCACCGCCCCGTCGATCGCCAGCAGCCGTCGCTGGGTCGCCTCGACGTCCGCCAGCGACGCGGCCAGCACCGCGGTGCCGCCGTCCGGCAGCGCCGCCACCAGCACCCGCCAGGACGGGCCGCCCGTCCCCGGCACCGTGTACGGCCCGTCCCGCCGGAGGTCCCGGTACGGGCCGAGCACCGGCCGTTCGGCGGGCCGTACGGGGAACTCGCTGACGAGCCGACCCACCGAGTCGAACATGTACAGCCGTCGTTCGCCGACCATCCGTTCGACCAGCGTGTTCCCGATCACCACGAGCTGGACCGGCTCAGGGTCGTCCTTCGGCGGATACGCCGGGTTCCGGGTGACGGTGAACGTACCGGACGGGGCGCTCGGGACGCTCGCGCGCAGCTGGGCGTCCAGCCGGTCGATCAGGTAGCCGCGCAGCAGGGCGAGGCCCGCCGCGTTGGCCAGCACCAGCGCGACCGCGGTCAGCGCGACGGCCGCCGCCACCAGCCGGGCGCGCAGCGTCCACCGCCCCGGCGTCCTCATGTGGCTCAGGATTCTCATGTGCCTTGGGGGCCCCACGTGTCGCCTCCCCGGGGCAGCCGCAGCGTGTAGCCCACCCCGCGTACGGTGTGGATCAGCGGGGGATCCCAGCGGTCGATCTTCTTGCGCAGGTAGTAGACGTACGACTCGACGATGCTGGAGTCGCCGTCGAAGTCGTAGCGCCAGACGCTCTCCAGGATCTGCGCCTTGCTCACCACCCGGCCGGCGTTGAGCAGCAGGTACGCCAGCAGGTTGAACTCGGTGGGCGACAGGTCCACCGGGACGCCGCCCCGTCTGACCTCGTGCGCGTCCTCGTCCAGCTCCACATCGGCATATCTGAGCACGCGTTCGCCGTCCTTTTCCTCCGTCCGGGACCGGCGAAGGATGGCCCTGATCCGCAGCACCACCTCCTCCAGGTTGAACGGCTTGGTGACGTAGTCGTCCGCCCCCAGCGTCAGCCCTCGTACCCGGTCCTCGGGCGCGTCCCGCGCGGTCAGGAAGAGCACGGGCACCTCGCCCAGCCGCCGCGCCACCTCGAATCCGTCCAGGTCGGGCAGCATCACGTCGAGCACCACGATGTCCGGGCCGAACTTGGCGGCGGCGCGCAGCGCCTCCCTGCCCCGGTCCGCCGTTCTGACCTCGAACGACACCAGGCGCAGGGTCTGCGACAGCAGGGCGAGGATGTTCGGCTCGTCGTCGACGACGAGAACCTTGGCTGGCCGTTCCATGGCACCCGTTGTAGCGAAATTCGCTTGGAAACCGCTCAAAACGAAGGAAGGGATGCCCGATCCGTCCTGATCGCGATGACGGGCTTGTTCACGGTGGCGGGGCTGGCCGGCTTCGGGATGTGATCCAGGCGGGGCGTGGGCGGTCCGCGTGATTACGCATCAGCGCTTGACTTCCTGACGCCGCCGCCCGGCATCATCGATGGGAGTGCGACTTCGGGGCTCCTGGCTACAGGCCGGCCTGGCTGAGTGGCCGTTCGGCTGTCACCGCCGCTCATGGTCGAAGACTGGCCATGCGACGAAGGTCGCAGCCTGACCCGTGCCTTGCTGGTTTGGGACCTTGATGAGGACGAGTGGTTCTCCGATGGGCTGGTCCCAGGGGCCCGGCAAAGTCGGTTCAGCTGGCCTGTTCGCGTGATGCCAAGTGGCGCGAGGGGACGGGTGGCGTCCCGGCCGAGCCGGCGGAGGGCCTGGGCGATGTTGGTCTCGCCTGCCAGTCGTAGAGCGCTGATGGCCAGGTTGCGCAGCGTGGCCATAGCGCGGGGTGTGTTGCCGGTGCGGGTCTGGGAGTGGTCCTCGCCGTAGGCGACATCGCGGACATAGTGGAGCTTGTTCTCGATGGTTCAATGGCCGCGGATCCAGGTGGCCAGGTCGGCGGAACGGGCTTGATGCGCCGGAAGGCTGGTGATCGCGTAGACGGTCACGGTCCGCCATTTCGCGCCCGCGCGGATGGACCGGCACGCACCCCGGAGTACCTTGACCTGGTGCCGGAAGAGCGACGCGAGTAGTTCCGGCTCCCGGCCGAGAAGGGATGAGAACCAGTGAGCGACCTCGATCAGCGACCCGCCGTACGCGAGTGCGGTGGTCGTGCCGGCGTCTCCGCGAAACCCGTTCACGAGCTCCTGGAGCCCCGTGCGGTCCCGCTCGGTGGAAGCACCAAGGTCCGTCGGCTGCTGCCGAACCTCGGGCGGCGGATGGTCGGCGCCTGGTGTTTCGTCGATCACTACGGGCCTGACGACATCGTCGACCTGCCGGGCATGCAGGTGCCGCCCCACCCTCACATCGGCCTGCAGACCGTCAGCTGGCTGCACGCGGGTGAGGTCCTCCACCGCGACAGCCTCGGCAGCGAGCTGACGATCCGGCCGCGGCAGCTCGGTCTGATGACCTCCGGCCGGGGGATCTCGCATTCCGAGCAGTCACCGGCGGGTCACGGCCCGGTTCTGCACGGCGCGCAACTGTGGGTGGCGCTGCCCGACACCAGGCGCGACATCGCCCCCGCGTTCGAGCACCACGCCGACCTGCCCGTCATCACCGCCGACAGGCTGCGCGGCACCGTGCTGCTCGGCGAGGTGGACGGCGCCGTCTCGCCCGGGACGGCCCACACGCCCATCGTCGGGCTCGACCTCACGCTCGGCGACGGCGCCGAGGTGCGGCTGCCGGTCGAGCCCGACTTCGAGTACGCGGTTCTCACCATGTCGGGCAGCACCGAGGTCGACGGCGTCCGGCTGGATCCGGGCTCGATGCTCTATCTCGGGTGCGGCCGTTCCGAGCTGCCCCTGCGCGCGTACGGCGACAGCGGGCTGATGCTGCTGGGCGGCGAGCCGTTCGAAGAGAAGATCGTCATGTGGTGGAACTTCATCGCCCGCACCGGCGACGAGATCACCCGGGCCCGGGCCGACTGGATGTCGTCAGGCGATCGGTTCGGCGTCGTCCGCGGCTACGACGGCGATCCGCTCGCCGCCCCGTCCCTGCCCGACACCCCTCTCAAGCCGCGCGGCCGTACCCGCTGAGCCCCTTCGGGCGTCAGTCCGCGAGGGGCGGCGTTCCGGTGATCCACTCCGTCGTACAGCCGACCACGAGACGACCCTCCCGGTGGCCGCGCGGTGCCCCGGGAGCCGGTCAGCGCTCCGCGTCGTCGGTGTGCAGGAAATCGGGCCGGGAACGGTTCCAGCCCGGCGCGTTCAACGCGTTGAGCGCCGAGACGATGCGTTTCTCCTCGTAGACGAAGTGCGTCTCCATCAGCGCGGCGAGGCTGTCCAGCTCGGTCCGCACGCCGACGGGGTCGGCGTGCCGGTCCAGGCCGCCGAGGAGAGCCTCCAGGCGTTGGAGGGAGTCCTCCACCAGCCGGTGGTCGCGGCGCAGTTCGTCCAGGACCGGGCGCAGCTCGGGAAACCGCTCGGCCAGCCTCGGGAACGCGTCGGCGTCCTCGCCGGTGTGGTGCCTGGTCAGAGCGGAGCAGAAGGTCAGGCAGTGGGTCCGCAGCTCGCGCGGGCGCAGGCCGCCGGCGAGATAGGCGTCGACGCCCTCGCGCAGTGCGGCCAGCTCCTCGCGGAGCCAGTGGTGTACGTCGATCAACTGGTAGCCGAAGGCGGTAAGGCGCTCGTCGGGTGTGTCCATGGTCGTCCCATGTTCCGGCGCCTCCATGCCCTCGATGATCTCTTTACCGGGTGCACCGCGACGCTGGCGGGAACTTCATCATCGTTCCGACGATCAGTCAAGCCGACGATCGGGATCAGCATGCCGACGATTCGTGGGGGTCCGCTGAGCGGTCGGTTGGGCTCGCAAAGGCGGCCGACCGGGCGGCCTGAACCGGCCGGTATTACTTGGGGTAGCGCCTTTACCGCGTTCTGTCATCAGATGCCGCTGGGAAGCGACTCGATGGGGAAAGGTCTGATCAGTGCCCGGCGTTCCGGCCGGGCGGGGACATCCACGGGGGTAGTCATGGCGGTTACTGCGGACCTGGCCAAGCTTCTGGACAAGGAGTACGAGAACAAGTCCATCGCGGACCTGATGAAGGCCCCGGTCTCCGCGCTGTCGGGGGTGAGCGAAGGCGACGCCCGGCTGCTCAAGGAGGCCTTCCACATCAACACGATCGGCGACCTCGGCCACAACAAGTTCTTCCGGGTGGCCACCGCGATCGCCGACCTGGCCGACAGCGCCAAGTAGGCCCGCGACCGGCCCCGGGGACCTCCACCGCCCTGCCGGGTGAGTACCGCTCTGTGAAAGGCTCCTCCAGAAGGCGGAGGAGATCACCGCAGCCGGGGCCGCGCTCGACCGCGGACGCTCCGCGCGGCCCGCCCGCGTGAGCGTCGCGCGGCGGTTCCTCCCGAAATGAGAGGAATCCGATGGGGACCGCACTCGTCACCGGCGCATCGCGGGGTCTCGGCGCGATCATCGCCGAGCGGCTCGCGGCCGACGGCTGGGACGTCGCCGTGAACTACGCCCATGACACCGCCGGGGCCTCCGCCGTCGTCGAGCGGATCCGGGCCAAGGGCGGCTCCGCACGGCTCGCCCGCTTCGACGTGACCACCGAGGAGTCCGTACGCCAGGGCGTCGCGGAGATCGGCCGGGTGGACGCCGTGGTGAACAACGCGACCGGCCCGCAGCCGATGATGCCCGTGGAGAAGCAGACCTGGGACGACCACCTCGACCAGCTGCGGTTCTTCGTCAAGGCCCCGCTGCTCATCCTGCAGGCCGTACTGCCCGGCATGCGGGAGGCCGGGGCGGGGCGGATCGTCAACATCGGCAGCGAGGTCACCGATCTCGGCAACCCCGAGTTCGGCCACTACGTGTCCGCGAAGGCCGCGCTGCACGGCCTGACCCGCTCCTGGGCGCGCGAGCTCGGCCCGTACGGGATCACCGTGAACACGGTGGAGCCGGGATGGATCCCGGTGGAGCGGCACGCCGACATCCCCGCCGAGGACTACGACGGCTATCTGAACGGCGTGGCCACCGGCCACATGGGCGTGCCCGCCGACGTCGCCGCGGCCGTGGCCTTCCTCGCGTCACCCGGCGCCCGATTCGTCACCGGGCAGCGCCTCGCGGTCAACGGCGGCAAGACGATGAGCTGACCCCTCCCCGAGGGGCGTCAGCTCTCCCGCACCAGACCGGCCTCGTACGCGACGATCGCGGCCTGGACCCGGTTGCGCACCTCCAGGCGCGCGAGGATCTCGCTGACGTACGCCTTCACCGTGCCCTCCACCAGGTGGAGGCGCGCGCCGATCTGGGCGTTGGACAGCCCGGCGCCGAGCAGCGCGAGCACCTCACGTTCTCGTGGGGTGAGCCGCGTGATCCGGCTCCGGGCATCCGCCCCGCGGGTCATCCGGCTGCCGCCGAGCTCGGTGATCACCCGGTACGCCACGGGCGGCGAGAGGTAGGCCCCTCCCCCGGCGACCGCGTGCACCCCGGCGACCAGCTCTCTCGGATCACCCGACTTGAGCAGGAATCCACCGGCGCCTCCGCCGATCGCGCGGGCGATGTAGTCGTCCTCGCCGAAGGTCGTCAGGATCACCACCCCGGTGTCCGGGGCGACCCTGCGGATCTCGGCTGTGGCGGCGATGCCGTCGAGCCGGGGCATCCTGATGTCGAGCAGCGCGACGTGCGGCCGGTGGGCGCGGGTCAGTTCGACCGCCTCCCGCCCGTCCGCGGCCTCGGCCACCACCTCGATGCCGGGGTCGGTGGCCAGGATGGCCCGTACTCCCGCCCGGATCATGGCCTCGTCGTCGGCCAGCAATACCTTGATCAAACCGGTCCTCCCTGGGCGTGCGCTTCCGGCGCGGACGCGTCACCCGGCGGTCCCGGCTCTGCCGCCGTGAACCGTGACGCCGTGAACCGTGACACGGTAAGCCCTGATGCGGTGAACTGCGACGGCGCGAACGGTGACGGCCCCGACCGGAGCGCGGGGCCGGACCGGAGCGGCACGCGGGCGGTCACCTCGAACCGGCCGCCCCGCGCGCCCGCGGCGAAGACGCCTCCGGCCAGATCGACCCGCTCGGCCAGCCCGATCAGCCCGCTGCCCTCCCCCGCGGGCGTTCCCGGCGCGGGATTGGTGACGGACACGGTCAGCTCCCGGTCCGTACGGCCCAGCGTGACCGTCACCGGGGCGCCGGGGGCGTGCTTGGCGGCGTTGGTGAGGGCCTCCTGGACCACCCGGTGGACCGCGCGATGCGCCGCCCGGCGAGCCGCGTCACCGGCCGCGTCATACGCCGGGCCGCGGGCCGAATCGCCGGTCTCATCACCGGCCGTCCCATGAGTCTCATCACCGGCCGGATCATGGGACCGGTCGCGGGACGGATCACGGGACCGGTCGCGGGACGGGGGTTCCGTCCAGGAGGGGTCGTGCGCGTCCCCTCGCAGCTCGATCGTCATGCCCGACGCCGCGGCCCGGTCGATGAGCGCGGCGACGTTCTCGTCCGCCGGTGCCAGCGGCGCCGTCTCCGCGTCGTCGCGGAGCAGGCCGATGATGCCGCGGAGCCGCTCGGTGGTGGCTCCGGCCGCCTTCCTCAGCTCGGCCGCCGCGGCGCGGCTGCGGTCGTCGAGGTCGGCGGACATCTCCAGCGCGCCGGCCCGGAGCGCGATGAGGGCGAGTTCGTGACCGAGGGAGTCGTGCATGTCCTGCGCGATGCGGGCTCGTTCCCGCAGCCGTGCCCTCTCCGCGGTCATCCGCCGCTCACGGTCCCGCCGTTCCACCCGCTGCCGCAGGTGGTGGCCGACGGCCCAGGGCAGCACGCTGGTGAGCAGCACTCCGGTCAGGATGGGGACCCACACCTGCCACACGTGATCGTCGGTCGGCTGGGGGCCGCACGTCGAAACGAGCGCGAGCAGGACGCAGGCGCCGAGGATCCCCGCGAACTGCCGCGACGCCATCCGGGAACCGGCCATCCTGCGGCCCGCCAGATAGCTGAACACGACGATCGCCAGGGAGAAGCCGTTCACCGGGCCGACCTTGACCGTGGTGTTCAACGGCCACAGCGAGACGGTCGCCAGCGCGTCGGTCGTGGCCCACGGGCCCATGACGAGCACGATCAGCATGGAGGCGAGCGGGGCGGCCCGGCTCACCAGCACGGCGAGGGCGAGCACCGCCGTACCGGCGACGATCACGCCGGCCAGGAGGTGCCCGGTGAGCGGCTCCCAGTCGTAGGGATCGCCGGGAGCCGCGACCATGGGCAGGCAGAGCACCACCCAGAGCAGCAGGTCGAGCCGCGTCTGCCGCCGGTCCGCCCTCCGCGACAACCGTCCCACCGCCGCGCGCACCCGCGCCGGGGCACGGCCGCGGCGCCCGGACGGGAAGCGGCGTTCCGCCCTGATCACCCGCGCCTTCCACAACACACCCGAGACGCTACAAGCCGGGCCGGGTGCCCGCCTCCGCCTGAAGGAGCAGGCCGCCCCCTGACGAAGGTCAGGGGTGACCGGTGCCGATCGTGCGCGGCGGCCCGCCCGTCCCCGCTCCTAGCGTCGAGCCCATGACAGACGCGATCCTCGACGGCCTGCACCAGGCCATGACCTCGCCGTGGGTGTATCTCGCGATATTCGCCCTCGCGGCACTCGACGGGTTCTTCCCCGCCGTACCGAGCGAGACCGCGGTCATCACGGCCGGCGTGTACGCGGCGTCGGGCGCGCCCGACCCGATCCCGGTCATCGTCGTCGCCGCGGTCGGCGCGTTCGCCGGAGACCACGTCTCCTACCTCATCGGACGTACCGCGGGCACGCGGCTCCTGCGGCGGTTGAAGCCCGGTGGCAGGAAGCGGGCGGCCTTCGGCTGGGCGGAACGCGCGCTCGCCGAACGCGGCGGGCTGCTGCTCGTCGTCGCCCGCTACATCCCCGGAGGCCGTACGGCGGCCACGATCACGATGGGCGCGGTCCGGTTCCCCATGCGCGCGTTCTCGCTGTTCGACGCGGTCGCGGCGATCTCGTGGGCCGTCTACTCGACCATGGTGGGCCTCGTCGGCGGCATGGCGTTCGAGCGGGACCCCTTCAGGGGCCTGCTGCTGGGGCTGGGCATCGCCCTGACGGTCACGGTCATGACGGAGATCGTCCGCCACGTCCGACAACGCGGGAACCGACAGGGGAACCGACAGGGGAACCGACAGGGGGACATCCCCGAGACCGATACCAGGGAATCCACGCCCATTTCAGGGTGATCCCCGATGGCTGGGCCCCCGCGGCGTGGAGCACGCTCGGGATTGGTCTCACGTTCCCTTTCCGGCCGTCCACGCGAGGTGTTCCGGCCATGTCCCCGTGTCGTCATACAAGCGAGAGGAGTAGCCCATGATCGTGCTGGCGGCGGCCGTCGCGTTGCTGGGCTCCCTGTTCTTCGCACTGGGCGCGGCGCTGCAGCAGTTCGAGGCGGCCCGTGCCGGAGAATCACGCCTCCGCTTCCTCCTCCGCAGGCCGCGCTGGCTGCTCGGCGGCGTGTCGGTCCTGACCGGCGGCGCGCTGCACATCGTCGCGCTGAGCCTGGGACCGCTGACCGTGGTGCAGCCGATGGGCGTGGCCAGCCTCCTGTTCGCGCTGCCGATCGCCGCCGCGCTGCACGGCCGCAGGCCGGCGCGCGCCGAACTCGTCGCCGCGTCCGTGGTGGCCGCCGGGCTGATCGGCCTGGTCCTGCTGGTCCCCGCCCCCACCGGTGCCCCGACGCTCACCGGGCCGGGCGGGGCAGCCATGCTCGCCGGGGCCGCCCTCGCCGCGCTGACCTGCTTCGCCGTCGCCCGTCGTGCCGCTCCCGCGCTGGGCACCGCGTTGCTGGCGGTCGGCGCGGGCGTCATGTACGGCGCGACCGCGACGATCACCCGGGTCCTGGTCGACCGGGTCGTGGTCCACGGGAGCGGATGGGACCCGTGGCTGCTCGCTGCGCTTCCGCTGCCCGCCCTGGCCGCGCTGATGCTGCTCCAGCGCGCGTACGCGACGCCCTCCCGCGACCCGGAGGCGGGCGGGTACTTCCCCGTGGCCTTCGCCACGCTGCAGGTGACCGACCCGCTCACGGCGGTGACCTTCGGCGTGCTCCTCCTCGGCGAGCCGCTTCCCGTCAACACCCTGGCCGCCGTGGCGGCCGCCGTACTGGCCGGGGCGGGGACCGTCGCGCTGGCCCGCACCACACCGCTCTCCCGGGCGGCCGCCCCCTCCTGACCACCGCACCCATCGGAGAACCCCATGACCGCCGTGCACATCCTGAACTCGCCGAACACGGAGAACGCCGGCCCGGCCTCCCCCGCCGGACCGGGACGCCGCGTGCTGATCGCGACGGACACCTACCCGCCGGACGTGAACGGCGCCGCGTACTTCACCCACCGGCTCGCGGCCGGGCTGGCCGCGAGGGGGGACGACGTCCATGTGGTCTGCGCCTCCGACACGGGGCCGCCGCGCGGCGATTCCGCCGACGGGGTGACCGTTCACCGGCTGCGGTCGGCGCCTCTCCTCGTCCACCCCACGATGCGGGTCAGCGTCCCCGCCGGGCTCGGCCGTACGATGTCGCGGCTGATCGAGCGGGTGCGGCCCGACGTGGTGCACGTCCAGGGACACTTCGTCGTGGGACGGGCCGCCGTCGGCGCGGCCCGGCGCGCCGGGCTCCCGGTGGTCGCGACCAACCACTTCATGCCGGACAACCTCTTCCAGTTCGCGCACGTCCCCGCCGGGCTGCGGGACCGGGTGGGCCGGATGGCCTGGCGGGACTTCACGCAGGTGTTCTCCCGCGCCGACCGCGTCACCACGCCCACCCGGATCGCCGCCGGGCTGCTCTCGGCCAAGGGGTTCACCGGTGAGGTGGAGGCCGTCTCCTGCGGCATCGACCTGCACCGGTTCCAGCCCCGGCCGTGGGACCGGAGCCGGGCGCTCGAGCGGTTCGGGCTGCCCGACCTGCCGACCGTCCTCTTCGTCGGCCGCCTGGACGAGGAGAAGTGCCTGGACGACCTGGTCCTCGCCCTGCCGCAGGTGCTGAACCGGGTGGACGCGCAGGTCGTACTGGCCGGGACCGGTGGGCGAAGGGCCACCCTGGAGCGGCTCGCGGCCAGGACCGGGGTCGGCGAGCGGGTGCGCTTCCTCGGGTTCGTCCCCGACGCCGATCTGCCCCTGGTCTACGCGGCGGCCGACGTCTTCGCCATGCCGGGGATCGCGGAACTGCAGAGCATCGCCACCCTGGAGGCGATGGCGAGCGGCCTCCCGGTCGTCGCCGCGGACGCGATGGCGCTGCCGCATCTCGTGGACGGCAACGGCCGTCTGTACGCGCCGGGCGACGTGCGGGCCATGGCCCGGCACCTGGCGGCGATCCTGACGGACCCGGGGCTGCGGGCCGCCATGGGACGGGCGAGCCTCGCCCTGGCCGCTCCCCACGACCATCGACGGTCGCTCGCCCGATTCGAGGAGATCTACACGGAACTCGCGACGAGGAGTGTGCGAACGTGACCGGAACGGGCAGGCGGATCGCGGTCGCGGGCCCGATCCTCACTCTCAGCGTCATGATCTGGCTGCATGTCGCCTTCCCCGGCACCGTCGACCCGATGGACGCTGTGATCAGCGACTACGCCTGGGTGGACGGCGCGGGTCCCCTGTTCGCGCTCGGCGTCCTGTCGCTGGGGGCGGGCACGGCCGGCGTGACGTACGTGCTGGCCAAGGTGGAGCCGGCACGGAGCGCGGCGGCGCGGGTGCTGCTCGCGGGTATCACGGTGGCGCTGGCGCTGACCGCGCTGTTCCCGACCGATCCCTCGATGGGCGTCAGTTCGGCCACCGGCGAGATCCACCGCTGGTCCACGGCGCTGGTGTTCACCGGCCTGCCGTGCGCGGGATGGATCCTGGCCAGGCAGACGAGGGCACTGCCCGGCTGGAGGAACATCGGCCGTGTGCTCACCGCGGCCAGCATGGTCTCCGTGCTCATCCTGGTCGTGTTCCTGCTGAACCATCCCGGCTCCCCGGTCGCCACGCTGACCGGCGGCGCCGCGTTCTACGGCCTCGTCGAGCGGTTCCTGGTGATCTCCGAGGTCGTGCTGGTGCTCGCCATGGCGGCGGGGGCCACGCGAGTCCGCCCGTCCGCGATCAGGCGGTCCACCCCCTCTAGGTCGCTCGCCAGGGGAAACATCCGCTAGTGTCCCCGCATGTCCGAGGCGTACTTCCCCCGTGTCCAGACCGTCACGGGCGCCCTGCCCGTCTCACTGATCGAGGGGCCCGTCCTCCCCGGTGAGCATCTGCGCACCGACACGCGCTGGGGAACGGGCGGCGAGTCCGACCCGTACCGGTGGCTGGACGAGGAGGCGCACGTCACCTCGGAGCTGACGGATCTCGGCCGGGAACAGGCGCTCGCCCTGGTCGTCGAGCACACCTGCCTCGGCATGGGCCGCGACGTCACCTCGCTGGCGCGCGTCGCGACCGCGGCGAGGGTCGCCGTGGTCGCCGCGACCGGGTTCGCCGCCGAGCCGTTCAGCGGGGAGCTGATCCGCCGGTACGGCGTGGACGATCTCACGGCCGACCTGCTCAGGGAGATCGGCACCGGCCTCGACGGCACGGCGGCGCGCCCCGGGATCATCGTCGCGGCGGCGTGGGGTGAGACCCCCACCCCGGCCGAGGCGCGCGCGATCACCGCCGCCGCCCGGGCGTCCACGCGCACCGAACTGCCGGTGGCC
Source organism: Microtetraspora sp. AC03309 (assembly GCF_020826795.1). Taxonomy (NCBI): domain Bacteria; kingdom Bacillati; phylum Actinomycetota; class Actinomycetes; order Streptosporangiales; family Streptosporangiaceae; genus Microtetraspora; species Microtetraspora sp. AC03309. The sequence goes on from NZ_JADDIL010000006.1 coordinate 40,830, forward strand.
GCCGAGGGCCTCGACATCCTGGAGAGGCTGCTGGCCGAGGGCGTTCCCCCTGGCCGGCTGAGCGCGCGCGCCGCCGATCCCCTCATCCAGCGGAAAATCGCCGAGTCGGGGGCGTACGTCGCCGTGACCGACGCCGAGCACGCGCTGGCCCTCGTCGAGGCGGGCCACGCCGCGCGGATCCTGCTCAGCAGCGGCGTCTCCCGGCAGGGGGACGTCCGGGCCTACGGCGGGCACGGGTACGGCCGGCTGTTCGAGGAGCTCCTTCCCGCGCTGCGAGCCGCGGGGACGGGCGAGGACACCCTCGCACTGATCACTCACCGCAACCCGCTGCGTTGGCTCACTGGGCTCGACCGCTGAACGCGGCCGGGGCGAAAATGGCGCTATGCCGTACGCCGACGTCCATGCGCGCAGTGTCGAGGATCCCGAGAGCTTCTGGAGAGAGGCGGCGGCCGCCGTCACGTGGTACCGCGAGCCCGAACGCGCCCTCGACTCCGCTCGCCCGCCCTTCTACCAGTGGTTCCCCGGCGGGGAGCTGAACACCTGCTACAACGCCCTCGACCGGCACGTCGAAGCCGGCCACGGCGACCGTCTCGCCCTCGTCTACGACAGCCCGATGACGGGGGTCTGCCGCGGCTACACCTACGCGGCGCTGCTCGACCAGGTGGCGCGGTTCGCGGGGGTGCTCCGCGACTCCGGCGTCTCCAAGGGCGACCGGGTCGTGATCTACATGCCGATGGTGCCGGAGGCGGTGGTGGCGATGCTCGCCTGCGCCCGCCTCGGAGCCGTCCACTCCGTGGTCTTCGGCGGCTTCGCGCCCAAGGAGCTGGCCCTCCGGCTGGACGACGCGCGGCCCAAGGTCGTCGTCTCCGCGTCGTGCGGCATCGAGCCGAACCGGATCATTCCGTACAAGCCGATGCTGGACGCGGCGCTGGAGCTCTCCGGGCACACGCCGGACAGGTGCGTGATCCTGCAGCGCGAGCAGGAACGCGCCGAACTGCACGAGGGACGCGACCTGGACTGGGACGCGGCGATGGCGTCGGCCGAGCCCGCCGCCTGCGTGCCGGTCGCGGCCACCGACCCGCTGTACATCCTCTACACCAGCGGCACGACCGGAAAGCCGAAGGGCGTCGTGCGGGACAACGGCGGGCACGCCGTCGCGCTCCTGTGGAGCATGCGCAACGTCTACGACACGCGTCCCGGCGAGGTGTTCTGGGCGGCCTCCGACGTCGGCTGGGTCGTCGGGCACTCCTACATCGTGTACGGCCCGCTGCTGCTCGGCGCGACGACCGTGCTCTACGAGGGCAAGCCGGTGGGCACCCCCGACGCCGGGGCGTTCTGGCGGGTGGTCTCCGAGCACGGGGTGAACACGTTGTTCACGGCGCCGACCGCGATCCGGGCGATCAGGCGGGACGACCCGTCCGCGGTCCTGCTCGAGAAGTACGACATGTCGTCGTTGCGCACGCTGTTCCTGGCCGGGGAGCGGCTGGATCCCGACACCTATCACTGGGCCGCGGAGAAGCTCGGCATCCCGGTGATCGACCACTGGTGGCAGACCGAGACGGGCTGGGCCATCGCCTCCAACCTGCGTGGGCTGGATCCCATGCCGGTCAAGCCGGGCTCGCCGACGGTGCCCGTCCCCGGATACGACGTGCGCGTCCTCACCCCGCTCGGAGAGCCGTGCGGTCCCGGTGAGGAGGGCGCGATCTGCGTACGGCTGCCGCTCCCGCCGGGCACCCTGCCCACGCTCTGGGCGGACGACGAGCGGTACATCGCGTCGTACCTGTCCGCGTTCCCCGGCTACTACCTGACCGGTGACGGCGGCTATCTCGACGAGGACGGCTACCTGTTCGTCATGGGCCGTACGGACGACGTCATCAACGTCGCCGGGCACCGGCTGTCGGCGGGCGCCATGGAGGCCGCGCTCGCCACCCATCCGGCCGTGGCCGAATGCGCGGTGATCGGCGTCACCGACCAGCTCAAGGGTCAGGTCCCCCGCGGCTTCGTGGTGCTCAAGAGCGGCGTCACGACCGATCACGACGCGCTGTGCGCCGAGCTGGTCGCGCTGGTCCGCGAGCAGGTCGGCGCGGTCGCCGCGCTGAAGCGGGTGGACGTCGTCGCCGGGCTGCCCAAGACCAGGTCCGGCAAGATCCTCCGCAAGACCATGCGGGGCATCGCCGAGGGCGCCGACGAACCGGTGCCCTCCACCATCGAGGACGCCGCGGTCCTCGACGCGCTCCGCTCGACCCTCGGTCTGTAGCGAGCCGGCGCTCCCCCCGGCGGGGGGGGAGCGCCGGTCACGCCGTCAGGAATCGAAGCCGAGTCCCATGGCGTCGAGCGTGCGCAGCCAGAGGTTGCGCCGCCCCTGATGGGCGTCGGCCCGCGCTATCGACCAGCGGGTGAGCTGGATGACCCCCGACCGCGCCGGTTCCGGCGGGAACGGCACCGGCTTGGTCCGTACCATGCGCAGCCGGGTCCGCTCGGTGCTCTCGCCGCCGAGCAGGTCCAGCATGACGTTCGCCCCGAACCTGGTGGCGCCGACCCCCAGGCCGGTGTACCCCGCCGCGTACGCGAGGCGGGAGCCGTACGCGGTGCCGTAGAAGGCGGTGAACCGGCTGCAGGTGTCGATCACCCCGCCCCACCTGTGGGTGAAGCGAATGCCGTCGAGCTGCGGGAACGTGGTGAAGAAATGCCGCGCCAGCTTCTCGAAGGTGGCGTCCCGCTGGTCGTATCCCGGTTTGATCAGACCGCCGTTGTGATAGACGGCGTCGTAGCCGCCCCACAGGATCCGGTTGTCGTCGGTCAGCCGGTAGTAGTGGAACTGGTTGGCGGAGTCGCCGATGCCCTGCCGGTTGCGCCAGCCGATCTCGGCGAGCTTCCGGTCCGGCAGCGGCTCCGTCATCAGGACGTAGTCGTACACCGGGACGAGGAAGTGCCGCAGGCGCCGGAGCAGCGGCGCGAAGACGCCCGTGCCGAGGGCGACGTTGCGGGCCCTGACGGTCCCGTGCGGGGTGACGATCTCCAGCCGCTCCCCGCCGTCGGTGATGGACCGGGCCGGGGTGTGCTCGAAGATCCGCACCCCCATCCGGAGGCAGGCGTCCCGAAGGCCCCAGGCCAGTCGGGCCGGATCGACCATGGCGACGGAGTCCCGCTGCCACATCGCGCCCAGGTATGTCGGGGAGTTCACCTCGGCCCGCACCTCGTCCCGGTCGAGGTAGCGGACGTCCGTCCCCAGTTCCCCGGCGGCCCGCTCGGCCGAGCGCAGCCCGTCGAGCTGCCACTCCTCGGTGGCGACGTTCAGTTCGCCGGTCCGCTCGAACGAGCAGCTGATGTCGTACCGGTCGACGGACGCCTCGATCTCGTCGAGGTTCTCCCGCCCGAGGCGTTCCAGAGTGGCGATCTCCTCGGGCCAGCGCTCCATACCGTTGGCGAGCCCGTGGGTGATGCTGGCGGCGCAGAATCCTCCGTTGCGCCCGGAGGCGGCCCAGCCGACGCTCTTGCCCTCCAGCAGGACGACGTCCCGCGATGGGTCTCTCTCTTTGGCCATCAGCGCGGTCCACAGACCGGAGAATCCACCTCCGACGACGGCCAGGTCGGCGGTGATGTCATTGGTGAGCCGCGGCGACGGCTCCGGTGCCCCTGACTGGTCCAGCCAGTACGGCGTGCGCTCCGCGTCAGCAAGAGCCTTCAGCGGATCCACAATTCCACTTCCCTACGTTTTGTTCAGTTGATTGGTTGCGCGATCCCGTGTACGGCCGATCGCGCGCGGGTTCCCCCTCGCTCTGATCTCACCTCTCCCTGAGTGCGGATGCGGCGGAACCCCCTCGCGCGCGGCGAGGGGGTTCCGGTCGGGCTATCGGCGGCGGCGTGCGACGACCGCGTTGCCCACGGCGATCAGCAGGCCGACCGCGAAGATCAGCGTGCCCATCACGTTGACCTGGGGCGGGATGCCCACGCGGGTCGCGCCCCAGATCCACAGCGGGAACGTCACCTTGCCGCCCGAGTTGAAGTTGGTGATGACGAAGTCGTCGATGGACAGCGCGAACGCCAGCATCGACCCCGCCATCACACCCGGGAAGATCATCGGCAGCGTCACCAGCCGGAACGTCGTCCAGGTGCCCGCGCCGAGGTCCCTGGCCGCCTCCTCCAGCGAGGCGTCCAGCGTCATCACGCGCGCCCGGACCGTGATGGCCACGAACGAGATCGAGAACATCACATGGGAGATCACGATCGTCCAGAAGCCGAGCGGGACGGCGAGGGTGACGAACAGCGAGAGCAGGGACGCGCCCATCACGATCTCGGCGCAGGAGATGGCCGCGAACATCATGACGTTCATCGCGCCGGCCCCGCGGAAGCGGTAGCGGCCGAGCGCCAGACCGATGAGCGATCCGAGCACGCCCGCGATCACCATCGTCAGCACGGCGATGAGCAGCGAGTTCACCAGCGCCTCGGTGAGGTCGCCGATCTCGAAGAGCTTGCCGTACCACTTGAGGGTGAAGCCCTGGAACGAGGTGTTGTACCGGCCCTTGGTGTCGTTGAACCCGAAGAGGATCATCACCGCGATCGGGACGACCAGCCAGGCGATGACGAGCCAGGTGTAGATCTGCAGCCCGCGGCCACGGAAGATCTTCATCGCGCCGCCACCTCCAGCACGTCCTCCGTGCCGAGGGCCTTCGCGTAGGCGAAGATGCCGAGCAGCAGCAGCGCCATCAGTGTGAAGGACAACGCCGACGCCGTCGGATAGTCCTGGGTGACGAGGTACTGGTTCTGGATGACGTTGCCGATCATCGTGGTGCTCGTGCCGCCCAGCACGGACGCGTTGACGTAGTCCGAACTGGCCGGCACGAACGTCATCAGCACCCCGGCGAACACGCCGGGCAGTGACAGCGGCAGCACCACGCGGAGGAACGTCTGGAACTTACCGGCGTACAGGTCGTTGGCCGCCTCCAGCACCCGCGGGTCGATGCGCTCCAGCGCCACGTACATCGGCAGCACCATGAACGGCAGGAAGTTGTACGCGAGTCCGCCGATCACGGCGTACGGCGTGGCCAGGATGCGGAAGTCGTCCGGCAGCAACCCGATGTTCTTCAGCGGGCCGAGCAGCATGCCGTTGTCCGAAAGGAGGAACTGCCACGAGATCGTCCGCAGCACGAACGACACGAGGAACGGCAGCAGCAGAAGGAACAGGTAGATCGACTTGTGCCTGCCGCCCTTGAACGCGATCCAGTACGCCACGGGGAAGCCGATGACGATCTGGATCACGGTCGCGGCCAGGCCGTAGACCAGCGAGCGGATGATCTGGTCGTGGTAGTTCGTCAGCCCGTCGACGTACGACTGCCAGTTCCAGGTGAAGACGAACCCGTCGGCGACGTTGCCGGACTGGAGCGACAACGACAGCATGACGACCGTCGGGACCACGAAGAAGATCGCGAGCCAGACACCGCCGGGGAAGATGAGCGCGTACGGCGTCAGCGCCGCCCTCACCCTGCTCATGACGTGGTGATCGGCTGGAAGGTGCTCTCGAACTGCTTCTGCTCGGTGGCGTCCGCGAGCGTCCTGTAGGTGCGCAGCTTGCTGTACACCTCGGGGCTCGGGAAGACCAGCGGGCTCTCGGCGATCATTTCGAGCGTCTTCTTGTCGTCACCGGAGGCCTTGGCCGCGTCGGCGAGGATGAACTCCTTGGCCGTGGGGACCGGCGGGACGTAGTTGATGTACTCCGCCAGGCTGGCCGCGTTGACCGGCTCGTAGAAGAAGTCGATCAGCGTGATCGCGTCGACCGGGTTGGCGGCCGTCTTCGGGATCATGAAGTTGTCGGTCCAGATGGTGGCGCCCTCCTCGGGGATCACGAACTTCAGGTCCGTGCCGTCGGAGAGGTTCTTCTGGAAGACGTCGCCCGACCATGCCTGGCAGAGCCAGATGTCACCCTTGGCCAGCGGATCAATGTACGACTGATCGTAATATTTCCGGACGATTCCGGAGTCGCGCTGCTCCCTGAGCTTGGCCGCCGCCTTGTCCCAGTCGGCCGGGGTCGACTTCTCCGGGTCGATGCCGAGCAGGAACATCGCGAAGTTGGCGATCTCCTGGGAGTCCGACATCATGCCGACCTTGCCCTTGTACTTGGGATCCCACAGCGCCGCGTAGCTCGTGGGCGGCGTGTCGACGTACTTCGGGTTGTAGGCGATGCCCGTCATGCCGGAGGCCCACGGGACGGTGTAGACGTTGCCCGGGTCGAAGGCCTCGTTCTTGTAGCGCTCGCCGACGTTCTTGGTGAAGTTCGGCATCTTGGAGTGGTCGAGCGGGACCAGGTAGCCCAGCTTGATCAGCTGGGTGAGCTGGATGCTGTTGGTGACCACCATCAGGTCGTAGTCGATGGACTGCCCCGCCGCGAGCTGCGGCTGGATCTTGGCGAACCAGCTCGGGGTCTCCTGGATGACCTCCTTGTAGGTCACCGTGATCCCGGTCTGCTCGGTGAACTTCTTCAGCTCCGGCTGCTTGGGGTCCATGTAGAGCGGCCAGTTGGCGAAGTCGACGTGGCCGTTCTTGACCTTGTCCGCCCAGTACTTCTCCACCTCGGACTGTGCCTGCGCGGAGGTCGTCGGCCGGGCCACGCCCTTCCCCTTCACCCCGCAGGCGGCGAGAGCGAGCCCGGCCGCGGAGAGTCCGGCCACGCGAAAGGCGTCGCGGCGGCCGAGACGGGGCTGGGTCAGACCACGGAGGAACGAGGGGTCCTGCATTGAGGGGTTACTCATGGGGTTCGTGCTCCCGTTTCGAGAGTGTTACTGCAGCGCGTAGGAGTGCTGCGGCTGCCAGGACAGCCAGACCGTGTCGCCTCGCTCAGCCGTGGTGGTGCTGTCGTGCGCGTTCTGCTGGAAGACGGTGATCTCCGCGCCGCCGGCGAGGGCGACCGCGTAACTGTTGTAGGTGCCGAGGTAGACCACCTCGGAGACCGTTCCCTCCACCATGCTAAGGTCCCCGCCGGGTTGCTCGGTCGAGATGGTGATCTTCTCCGGGCGCACGGTCAGTTCGACCGTGTCACCCTCGGCGACGGCACTCTGAACCGGCACGACGACACGGTCGGAGGGCCCGAGCGCGAGCACGGCGGAGGCACCGTTCACCGCACGCACGACACCGCCGAGCAGGTTGGACGTCCCGATGAATCCCGCGACGAACTTGGTCGCGGGCCGCTCGTAGATCTCCCGGGGGCCGGCGAGTTGTTCCACGAGACCGTCGTTCATGACGGCGATGCGGTCGCTCATCGTGAGCGCCTCGCTCTGGTCGTGCGTCACGTAGACGAACGTGATGCCGACCTCGCGCTGGATGCGCTTGAGCTCGATCTGCATGTGCTGGCGGAGCTTGAGGTCGAGCGCTCCGAGGGGTTCGTCCAGCAGGAGCGCGCGCGGCCGGTTGACCAGGGCGCGGGCGAGGGCGACGCGCTGCTGCTGGCCGCCGGACATCTCGCGGGGGCGCCGCTTCTCCCGGCCGACGAGGTCGACGATCTCGAGCATCTCGCCGACGCGCTGTCTGATCTCACCGTCGGGGATCTTCTTGCGTTTGAGCCCGAACGCCACGTTGTCCCACACGTTCATGTGGGGGAAGAGCGCGTAGGACTGGAACACCATGTTGATGTCGCGCTTGTTCGGGGGGACGTTCGTGACGTCCTGCCCGTGGAGCCTGACCACGCCGCGGGTGGGCTCCTCGAAGCCCGCGATCATGCGCATCGAGGTGGTCTTGCCGCACCCTGACGGACCGAGAAGGGAGAAGAACTCGCCTTCGCCGATGGCCAGGCTGACGCCCTTGACGGCCTGTACGACCTCACCGTGTGAGACGTACTCCTTGACGACCTCGTCGAGTTCGATGGCGGGCACCTGGTCGGAGGCAGCCACACCGGCTGCCCCCGTACCCGCCTGGATCTCTGTCATTCCAGGCATATCCCTCTTTCAGGAGGCCGTACGGCTGTGCCGACCGGCCTATTCGCCGATGTAGTGCATCACGTGCTTGACGCGCGTGTAGTCGTGCAGTCCGAAGACCGAAAGGTCCTTGCCGTAGCCCGAGTGCTTGAAGCCGCCGTGCGGCATCTCCGACACGAACGGGATGTGGGTGTTGACCCAGACCACGCCGAAGTCGAGGCGCTTGGACATCCGCATCGCGCGGCCGTGGTCGGTGGTCCACACCGAACCCGACAGGCCGTACTTGACGCCGTTGGCCTTGGCCAGGGCGTCCGCCTCGTCGCTGAACGTCTGGACGGTCATGACGGGGCCGAAGACCTCGTTCTGCACCATCTCGTCGTCCTGCTGGAGGCCGTCGACGACGGTCGGCGCGAAGAAGTAGCCCTTCTCGCCGACGCGGTGGCCGCCGGTCAGCACGGTGGCGTGCTCGGGCAGCCGCTCGAAGAACGACGAGACGCGCTCGAGCTGGTTCGCGTTGTTGAGGGGGCCGAAGTAGGCCTCCTCGTCGTCGAGACCGCCCATCCGCGTGGCGGCCGCGGCCTCGGCCAGCGCGGCGGCGAACTCGTCGTGGATGCTCTCCTGCACCAGCACGCGGCAGGCGGCGGTGCAGTCCTGGCCGGCGTTGTAGAGACCGGCTCCCGCGATCGCCTCCGCGACGGCCTTGATGTCCTTGACGTCCTCGAACACCACGACCGGGGCCTTGCCACCGAGCTCCAGGTGGACACGCTTGAGGTCCTCGGCCGCCGACCTGGCGACCGCCATGCCGGCGCCGACGGAGCCGGTGATCGCGACCATCGACGCGTCGGGGTGGCTCACCACGAGGCTGCCGGTCTCCCGGTCGCCGGTGACGACGTTGAAGACGCCGGCGGGGAGGACGTCACCGATGATCTCGGCGAGCTTCACCGTGGAGACCGGGGTGGTGTCCGACGGCTTGAGGACGATGGTGTTCCCGGCGGCCAGCGCCGGTGCGATCTTCCAGACCGCCATCATCATGGGATAGTTCCACGGGGTGACCTGACCGATGACACCGATCGGCTCATGCCGGATCATTGAGGTGTGGTCGGCGAGGAACTCACCGGCGGTGGGGCCCTCCAGCGTCCGGGCGGCACCGGCGAAGAAGCGGAAGTGGTCCGCCGCGACGGGCGTCTCGTCCTCCGCCATCCGGGCGCGCGGCTTGCCGGTGTTGCGGCACTCGGCCTCGTTGATCTCGTCGGCCCGCGCCTCGATCGCGTCGGCGATCTTCAGCAGCAGGGCGGAGCGCTCCGCGGGCGTGGTCTGACCCCAGGTCTCGAAAGCGGCGGTCGCGGCGGCGTAGGCCGCGTCGACGTCCTCCTGGCCCGAGATCGGGGCCTGCGCGTAGACCTCACCCGTTGTGGGATCGATCACATCGGAGAAACGGCCGCTCACGGCGTCGACGAACTTCCCATTGACGAAGTTCTGCAGACGGGTGGTCACCTATGACCTCCTGGAGGTGTGCTGGTTGTCGCGACTCTGACAGAATAACTTGGCCTTAACAAGGGATTTCGTGGTGAAGATACCAAACCGCTACGAAATCGCTTGACACAAGCGCCGGAACTGACAACATGTAACAACAGGAAGGCAACATGTCAGGAACCGCCTCGTAACACAGGCGCGTTACGCCTGACGCAGCCCCTCCGAGAGAGGAACTCCCCCGGGATGACGACTCCACCCAAGGTACGCGCGACCGGCAAATCCGGTCCGGTGGTGCTCGACGACATCTCCAAGCAGATCGTCGAGCAGCTCCAGATGGACGGCCGCAAGCCGTACGCCGCCATCGGCAAGGCGGTGGGGTTGTCCGAGGCGGCCGTACGGCAGCGCGTGCAACGCCTGCTCGACCTCGGCGTCATGCAGATCGTGGCCGTGACCGACCCGCTCACGCTCGGCTTCCCCCGCCAGGCCATGATCGGCATAAAGTGCGAGGGCGACCTCGACATCGTGGCGCAGGAGCTCTCCTCCATAGAGGAGATCGACTACGTCGTGCTGACCGCCGGATCCGTCGACATCATGGTCGAGGTGGTCTGCGAGGGCGACAGCCACCTGCTGGAGATCCTCGGAAAGATAAGGGCGATCCCCACCGTGCGGGCGACCGAGACATTCGTCTACCTCAAGCTCCACAAGCAGACGTACACCTGGGGCACCCGCTAGGGCGGAGCCGCCATGATCACCGCATATTCGGTGATCTCTCTGCCTCAGGCCCGCTTCTCGTTGAGAGCGAGCAGGCTGACCAGGTCGTACGCCACGTGGGACGCCGCGACCGACGTGAGCTCGGCGTGGTCGTACGCGGGGGCGACCTCGACGACGTCCGCGCCGATCAGGTTGCTTCCCGCGAGGCCGCGCAGGATCTCCAGCAGCTCACGGCTGGTCAGGCCACCCGCCTCGGGAGTCCCGGTGCCGGGCGCGTGCGCCGGGTCGAGCACGTCGATGTCGATCGACAGATAGAGCGGCCGGTCGCCGATGCGCTGACGGAGCGCGTCCACCACCTCGTCCACGCCGCGCCGCATGACGTCGGCGCTGGTGACCACGCCGAAGCCCATCCGCCTGTCGTCGTCGAGATCCTTCTTGGCGTACAGCGGACCGCGGGTGCCGACGTGGCTGAGCGCCTCGGTGTCGAGGATGCCCTCCTCCACGGCGCGGCGGAACGGCGTGCCGTGGGTGTACTCGGCGCCGAAGTAGGTGTCCCAGGTGTCCAGGTGCGCGTCGAAGTGCAGCAGCGCGACCGGCCCGTGGAGCCGGGCGGCGGCGCGCAGCAGCGGCAGCGCGATGGTGTGGTCGCCGCCGATCGTGACCAGCCGGGTCCCGTCCGCGGCCAGGCCGGACGCGGCCTCCTCGATGGTCTCCACGGCCTCGTTGATGTTGAACGGGTTGCACGCGATGTCCCCGGCGTCGGCGACCTGCTGGGTCGCGAACGGCGAGACGTCCAGGCCCGGGTGGTACGGCCGGAGCAGGCGGCTGGCCTCACGGACGGCCGAGGGGCCGAACCGCGCGCCCGGGCGGTAGGAGACTCCGGTGTCGAACGGCACGCCCACGACCGCGACGTCGGCGCGTCCCACCTCGTCCAGGCGGGGCAGCCGGGCGAAGGTCGCCGGGCCGGCGAAACGCGGAACGCGGGAGGAGTCGACAGGCCCCCGAGGCTCGGTCATTCTGGTCGGTCCTTTCACTATCGACAGGTCACACGCGCGGATCACACGGGCGGATCACACGGGCGGATCACACGGGCGGGTTCGTGCGGTCGTGGTGCGGCCCCACCCGGGCCACGGCGCGCACGGGCGCGCCGTCCGCGCCGGGCAGGCGCAGCGGAAGCAGCGAGACCTCGATCTCGTGGCCCGCCACCTGGTGGTCCACGAGCCGGTCGAGGTGGCGCAGGTTCTCGGCGATGACGGCGTGCGCGCCGCACAGCACGCGGTGGGCGGGAAAGTCCTCCGCGGGCGTCGGGTCCACGCTCAGCGCGTCGATCCCGACCGTGCGGACCCCCGACCGGATGATCAGCTCCGCCGTCTCCTCGGTGAGATACGGATGGGCGTGGTAGTCCTCGCTCCCCCAGCGGGACGCCCATCCCGTGGCGATCAGCAGGATCGTCCCCGGCCGGAGCGCGCGGGCCACGACCTCGATCGGGACGGGCGAGCGGGGCGGAAGCCCGCGAGCGTCGGCGATCGACGCCGGGCCGAGGAAACGGTCGAGCGGCAGGTCGTCCAGTGTGGGGAGCGCGTCGTCGACGTGGAACGGCGCGTCCACGTGGGTGCCCGACTGCGACCCGAGGTGCAGGCCGAGGACGTTGACCCCCTCGGCCGCCACGGTGAGCGCGGGCCCGATCTCGACCTTCGGATCGCCGGGATAGACCGGCATCCCGGTCACGATGGGCACCGACAGATCGATGATCACGCTGTCCCCCTGGGTCGCGGCAGGGCCTGATGCGCCGGACACGGCCTACGCCTCCGCGAGGGCCCTGTCGGCGTCCACGATAGGCGGCACCGGGGTCTCGGCCGCGCGCACCAGGCGCGGGCCGGCCGGGCCGTACACCGCGCGCGGCTCGGGGAAGGCGGACAGCAGGCCGAGATAGAGGAGCGCCGCGAGCGCGAGGCCGAGCGGCAGCGAGATGTCGATGCCTCCCGCGATCTCGCCGAACGGTCCGACGAACTGGCCGGGGATGTTGGTGAACAGCACGGCGGTGAGCGCCGCGACCAGCCACGCGGAGATGCCGCGCCAGTTCCAGCCGTGGGTGAACCAGTAGCGGCCGCCGCGCTGACGCCGGTTGAAGACCTGCAGCGCCTCCGGGTCGTACCAGCCGCGCCGGGTGACGTAACCCAGAATCATGATCACCATCCAGGGCGCGGTGCACGTGATGATGAGGGTGGCGAACGTGGAGATGCTGGCCGTCAGGTTCGCGGCGAACCGGCCGATGAAGATGAAGATGATGGACAGCGTGCCGATGAAGACCGTGGCCCGTACGCGCGTGAACTTCGGGAAGACGCTGGCGAAGTCGAGGCCCGTGCCGTACAGCGAGGTGGTCCCGGTGGACATGCCGCCGATCAGGGCGATGAGGCAGACGGGAAGGAAGTACCACGTGGGCGCGATCGCGAGCAGCCCGCCCACGTAGTTCGGAGCCGCCAGGTCCAGGTACGGCGCCGCCTTCGTGGCGATGATCGACGCGGTGGTCAGCCCGAAGAAGAAGGGCAGCACGGTCGCGATCTGGCTGCAGAACGCGGCGATCATCACCCGCTTGCGCGGCGTCGAGGCCGGGATGTACCGGGACCAGTCCCCCAGGAACGCGCCGAACGACACCGGGTTCGACAACACGATCAGGGCCGCGCCGATGAAGGACGGCCAGAACATCGGGTCCGCCGTCGAGGCGAACGTGCCCGGGTACGACGGGTCGAAGTCGCCGGCGAACGCGAAGACGCCGAGGATGAACAGCGCCGAGGCCGCCGCTACCGCGATCTTGTTGACGAACAGCATGAAGCGGAAGCCGTACACGCAGACCGTGAGGATGAGCGCCGCGAACACGGCGTAGGCGGCGGCGTAGCTCAGCTCGTTCTCCGGCAGCCCGGCCAGCCGGGCGGCGCCGCCGACGAGCGCGTCACCGGAGGACCACACCGAGATCGAGAAGAACGCGATGGCGGTGAGCAGGGACAGGAAGGAGCCGACGATCCGCCCGTGCACGCCGAGATGTGCCGAGGAGGAGATCGCGTTGTTGGTGCCGTTCGTCGGTCCGAAGACCGAGAGCGGCGCGAGGAGCAGCGCGCCCACGACGAGGCCGAGGAGCGTCGCGGCGACACCCTGCCAGAACGACAGCCCGAACAGGATGGGGAACGCGCCCAGCACGCATGTGGCGAAGGTGTTCGCACCGCCGAACGCCACCCGGAACAGGTCCAGCGGCCGGGCCGTACGGTCGGCGTCGGGGATGCGCTCGACCCCGTATGTCTCGATCTCGGTAATCGACGGCGCCTCGGCCACGGCCTCTCCTATGAGGGTTACAGGATGCAAAGTTCCTGGTCAGGACAGCGATCCCTCAAGTCTCGGCGAACCCGTCACCAATCGACAATTGGGGCAGACACGGAGAATCGCCGTGGAGTTGTGGCCGACGACAAGCCGACCGCGCCCCCCGACGCTCGCGGACATGCCGGACGCCGGGCCGAACGGCTCACCACCCGCCCGGCGGCGCCGACCAGAACGCCGACCAGAACCCCGACCGAACGCCGACCAGAACGCCGACAGAAGGCCATCGGGAGGACCGAGCGGCCACGTCCCGACCCGCGGAACACGTGAGGTTGATTACGCGTAACGATTCAGCATATCCGTCGCACAGGCGAGGAAATTCCCCGGAAACCCGCGCCGCGGTCCGACATGTAATGCCGGGGGACCATTTTCAATACAGCGAACTGTAATAACTTCTGCCTCACTGATCCCTCCTTGCACCGGTGCCGCGCGGAACGGCCGGCACCGATGCCGCTGCGAAGAACGTGGAGATCAGCTCAGCCAGTCGGAGGTGCGTCGCCGCCGGGCCGCGATCAGCGCCTCGAGTTCCGCCTCCTCACGAAGCTCGCGCGACGACGGCGAGAGGAACAACACGAGCAGCAGGCCGATGGTGAGCAGGCTGATCCCGACCAGGAGGGGAAGCAGGAAGTCGACCGCCTCGGCCCCGCCCGGCAGGACGCCGGTCGCCAGGGGCTCGACGCTCAGCGAGAACATGCCGATGTAGTGCATGGCGTTCACCGCGATCCCCATGAGCAGGGCGGCACCGACGGTGGCGCGGACCCCATCCACCCGGACGGCGAACCAGAGCGCCGCGATGGCCGCCGCCACGGCGACGAGCACGGAGACCACGACGATCAGCGGGTCGTAGCTCGCGTGGGCCGACATGTTCATGGCCGCCATGCCGAGGTAGTGCATGCCCACCACGCCGAGCCCCGCGAGCAGGCCCCCGAGGACCAGGGCACCGGCCCGCCCGCCGCCCGAGGAGACGAGCACCAGCCCGCCGCCGACGGCCACGATCGCGATCAACGCGGACACGATCGTCAGGGACACGTCGTAGCGGATCGGCGTGCCCGCGACCTTGAAGCCCAGCATCGCGACGAAGTGCATGACCCAGACGCCGGTCCCGCCGATGGAGAACGCCGCCCCGGTGAGCCACCACAGCCGGGACGTGCCCCCGACCGACCGGGCGCGCGCCGCCATCAGGAGGCCGATCAGCGAGCCGAATACCGACATCACGTACGCCAGGGCGGGCGTCGTGAAGCCGTGGGAGAAATGATCAATATGCGACACGGAGCTACTCATTTCAAGGAGATGATCGGCGACATGATGGCAAAAGATCGTTTCTCACCTGATCGCCGGGGGCGCCGTTTCCACTCCGGAAAGCGCCATTTCCGGTCCTGCTTCGCGGCGCAGAGGGAGAGGAGCGTGAATTCGCTGACAATATGCAGCCCGATTTTGCATTTTGTCGGAACCTCGGGCATGGCTTTCGGCCTCCCGCGGCGCTCCCGCGCGGCCGCCGCGAGGGTACCCGGGCGACCGGCACGGGCACGGAGAACTAGCGTGTGATTGTGGGTGACAACAAGCTGACAGTGGAGGATCTGGTCCGGTTCCCCGCACTGCAGCTCCGGGTCCTGGCCGGCGAGCACGGTCTCGGGCGGTCGGTCTCCTGGGCGCACGTGAGCGAGCTGGAGGACCCCACTCCGTGGCTGCTCGGCGCGGAAGTGATCATGACGACCGGCATCGGGGTGCCCCGCGGCGCCGCCAAGCAGCGGGCGTACCTGTACCGGCTCGACGACGCGGGTGTCGCCGCGCTCGCGCTGAGCGCCGGGCTGCACGTGCCGCCGCTCCACCCGGCCTTCCTGGAGGCGGCCGAGGAGCGCGGCTTCCCGATCCTGGAGGTGCCGCTGGCCGTGCCGTTCATCGCCGTCGCGCAGGAGGTGGCGGCGGCGGTGCAGGAGGACGCGCGGCAGCGGCTCGGCGCGCAGTTGCAGGTGTTCGGCGCCCTGCGCTGGCTGGCCGCGGAGCGCCTCGACGCCGCCCAGCTCTTCAAGCGGCTGGAACGGCTGTCGGGATACGACGTCTACCTGAGCACCCCGCAGGGACGGCCGCTGCTCCCCGGCGTACCCGTCCCGCCGGACATCGCGTCGCTCCCGCCCTCCGTGGACGCCCCGCCCACCATCCCCGGCGGCTTCGCGGTCCCCGTGAACGCCCCCGGCGGCCCCGCCGGTTTCCTGGTGGCCTTCGAACGCGACGGCGCCCGGCCCGCCGGACTTGCCGTCGTCCAGCACATCGCCACCGTCGCCGCGTTGCAGGTCGCCATGGTCCGGCACGAGCGCGAGACCCTGCGGCGTCAGGGCGCGGAGACGCTGGCCGAGCTGCTGCAGGACGTGCTCGACCCGGCGACCGCCCGGCGCAGGCTGGCGCGGATGGGCATGTCACCCGATGTGGACGTCGTGCTCCTGGTGGTCAGGAACACCGACGAGGACGCGGTCGTCCGGGCTCTCGACGAGCATCCGCACCTGATGCTCGGACTCCACCCGGACCTCTACGTACTGGCCCACGACGCGACCCCGCTGCGCGAGATCCCCGGGATCACGGCCGGCGCGAGCCGGCCGCTCCCGCCGGGCTCCTCGCTCAAGGTCGCCCAGCGGGAGGCGCAGTGGGCCGCCGCCCGTGCCGCCGAGTCCGGCCAGCCCGTCGTGTCGTACGGCGACGACGCCACCGGCCGGTGGCTGCCCGAGGATCCGGGCGTGCTGGCCGGCCTGGTCGAGCACGTGCTCGGCGACGCCCTGCGGTACGACGCCGCCCACGGCTCAGGGCTGATCGCCTCGGTGCAGACCTGGATGGAACGGGACCGTCGCACCGACGACGCCGCGCGGGCGCTGCACATCCACCCCAACACGCTGTTGTACCGGCTGCGCCGCTTCGGCGCGCTGACCGGCCGCGACCTGGGCGCGTCCGGTGACTTCACCGAGGTGTGGCTCGCCATGCGCGCCGCCCAGCAGCTCGGCCGGGTCCCGTGACCCCCGGTGTCACAGGGCGGGCTTCGTCGAGCTGTACAGCCAGGCGTCGAACAGCGGATCGAGGTCCTGCCCGGACAGCTCCTCGGCGAGGTCGATGAAGTCCCGGGTGATGACCGTCGTGTGGCGGTTGCGCTCCGCCCAGGTCTTCACCAGCGAGAAGAACGTCTCGTCGCCGATCTTCTTGCGCAGCGCGTGCAGCGTCATCGCCCCGCGCTGGTAGATGGCGTCCCAGTCGAACATGTTCTTCATGCCCGGGTCGCCGGTCTTGACCTTCCAGAACTCGTTCTTGTTCTTGTAGAGGCGGGCGAACGTCTTCTCGGCCTTCGGACCGCCGTGCTGCTCCACGTACAGCCACTCGGCGTAGCTGGCGAAGCCCTCGTTGAGCCAGATGTCCTTCCAGCTCCGCAGGCCGACGCTGTCGCCGAACCACTGGTGGGCCAGCTCGTGCACGATCTCCAGATCGTCCGTCGGGCCGCCGTCGTAGACCGGACGTCCCTGCGTCTCCAGCGCGTACTGGACGTTGACCTTGTCTCCGATCCCTCCGGTCGAGGAGAAGGGATAGTCGCCGAAGACCTTCTCGCCCCACGCGACGACCTTGGCGGTGGTCCGGTGCAGGTACTTCGACTTCTTCGCCACCGAAGGGTCGTAGGCCGTGAGGTTGAGTATGCCGTTCACGGTGCTCTCGGTGACCTTGAACTTCCCGATCGCCACCATCGCGAGGTAGGTCGCCATGGGCTGGCTCATCTCCCACTTGACCGTGGACCAGCCGTTCCGCACGGAGGCGATGCCCGGGTTCTTGGGTTCGCCGTTCGCGAGGACGGTCAGCCCCACCGGCGTCGAGACGGTGAACGTGAACGTCGCCTTGTCCGTCGGGTTGTCGTTCGCCGGGAACCAGCTGCGCGCCCCGTCGGGCTGGGAGAGGACGACCGCGCCGTCCTTGGTGTTGATCCATCCCTCCTTGCCGAGGGCCTTGTCGTTGATCGCCCGCGGCTTGCCGGCGTAGGCCACCTTGACGGTGAACTTCTCACCCGAGGGCAGCCCGCTCTGCGGGGTCACCACGAGCTCCTGGCCCTTGCGCTTGTACGCGGCCTTCTTGCCGTTCACCTCGACCTTTTTGATCTTGGGTCCCGAGTAGTCCAGGTTGAACCGGGACAGGCCCTGGGTGGCGGTCGCGGTGATCGTGGCCGTGGCGCTCAGATGGCGGGTCTTCGGGTTGAACCGCAACGCGAGATCGTAGTGCGCCACGTCGTAACCGCCGTTGCCCGCGTTCGGGAAGTACGGGTCGCCGAGCCCGGCCGTACCGGGCGTGAACGTGTCCGCGTGGGCGGCGGTGGGGGCGATCAGAGCCAGGCCGGCGACGGCGGCGATCGCGGCGAGGGGGGTTCGTCTGGGAAGCATGCGCCCTATGGTGCTATATCGCCGTACCGGATTGGTCACACGAGATTCATGGCCATCCGCGCCGACACGCGCCCCCGGCTACGCGCGGCGCTCCAAGTCGTCGGCGATCTCGGCCAGGAAGGCGTCCACGTCGGCGATGGCGTACCCCGTCTTGAACACGACGGTGGCGAACGTCGCCTTCCTGACCTGGTCGGACGTCACCGGCCGGTGGGCGGTCCCGCGCAGCGTCGCGACGACACGGTCCAGGAACGCGTCCACCTCGTCCTCGTCGTAGCCCATGCCGAGCCGGCCCGGCCGGAACGCGACCCGTTCGATCCGCTCCGCCTGGGCCTCGAACCCTCCGTCCCCCCACCCCACTTCGCCGTCCCGGCCCGCCGTACGGGAATCCGGGAGGGCGGGATCCACCGTCCGGATCTCCTGATCGTGTGAAGCCTCGTGGGCGGCGGACTCCGCCGTCTCCACCACCACAGGCGGCGCCGCTTCCACCACCGATCCGGGTGTCACCGAACCTGGCGACGACATCGAATCCGAGACCACCGGGAGCACGGGCTCCGAGACCACCGGATCCGGAAGCACGGGCTCCGAGACCACCGGATCCGAGACCACCGGGCCCGGAGGGGCCGGAGTGCGGGACGCGAGGGCTTCCACGGCGACGACGAAGGCGTCGAGCGCGAAGTCGACCGCCGTCTCGTTGTAGCCACCGCGCCTGACCCTGAAGGCGGCCGACCGGATCTCGTCGGCCGTGATCGGAGGGCCGTCGAGCTCGGTCCGGCCGAGCGTGCCCTCGATCCGGTGGACGAGATCGTCCACCTGGGCGGGGTCATAGCCCAGCCGCACTCCCCTGACACGTGGAAAGCGGTTCACGCACGTCCTCCCGGGCCCGGCACGGTAAACCCTGTCCATTCTGGACGTACGTGGAAGACCGCGCGAGCCGGGACATCACGCGAACCCCACGCACCGTCCCGAGCCCGGCGCTACCGGCCGCGATCGAACTCGTCGGCCTTCACGCCGTCGAGGAAGGCGTCCCATTCCGCGTGGGTGAAGAACAGCGTGGGGCCGTCCGGGTCCTTGGAGTCGCGTACGGCGATCAACGGGCCGTGACCCGTTTTGTGATCGGGAGCGTCGACACGGCGGGCTCTGTGACCCGGGCCGCCGCCATGGCCGACCGTTCGAAAGTTCGTGACGCCGGTCAGCTCGGCGACTTCGACGCAGTTCCCGCCGTTGTCACCGGAGAAGCTCGACTTACGCCACTGCGCATTGCTCAGGTCCATCGTTCCTCTGCCGTTCTCTTAATGAGCTCAATGGACATGCCCAGCGGCAACGCTTCGGTACGAATGGCCTCGAACCGCTCGACCGCCGCGCTGACGTCCTCCTGGTCGCTGGTGGTGATGCCCCGGACGGCCGTCTCCGCATAAAGCACGGCGGATCCCCCGTCCAGGGTCGCCAGGACGAAGGCGCCGAGCAGTCCGGAGTGCATCCCGTGCGGGACCACCTGCACGCTCAGCCGCGGGCCGATCATCCCGACCAGATGGCCGAGCTGCTCCCGCATCACCTCCGGCCCGCCGATCGGCCGGTGGAGCACGCCCTCGTCGATCACGCACCGGAAGGTCGGCGGCGCGGGCTCCTCGCGGGTCAGGATGAGCTGCCGGTTCAGGCGGCCGGCCACGGCCGCCTCGTCACCGCGCAGCAGCACCCGCGCGTACGCCTCGGTCTGGAGCAGGCCCGGGATCAGCAGCGGCTCGTAGGTCCGCAGCGTGGTGGCCATCCGTTCCTTGTCGCGCCACTTGCCGAACCAGGAGGGGAAGACCTGGCCTCGCCGCCAGTCGAGGAGCCGGTGCAGTGCGCCGCCCGTTCCGAGGGCGTGGTCGCAGCACTGCGAGAACTCCTGGCTGGCCGGGATCTGGCCGGTCTCCACCCCGCTGATCAGGGATTCGCTGAAGTGGATCCTCTCGGCCAGCTGGGCCTGCGTCAGTCCGGCCTCCTGCCGGTAGTGGCGCAGCTCCCTGCCCCATATCGCCTGCGGTGAATAGAAATCCCCCACAATGCCTCCTTTGCCGGAGTTCAACGACACGGGTGCGGCCTTCAAAACTTGGGCTTGGTAACGAATCCCCTACTGACAGTAGTCCCGGCTCGGCAGTCTGGACCGAGAAATCCAAGACCGGGAGAACATCTGTGACTCCTCCGCCCGCGGTGCTCCGAAGCGGCGCCGTACCGCCGACGATGATCCTCAAGGCGCGCGGCGAGCGCGGCGGCCCACGTGCCGACGGGGTGCGGCAGGAACGTGCACGACCTAGGCACACCCATCTCCCACCATCAGTGACCAGGCCATCACGCCGTCGACACACACCGACGAAATCCGAGGGGAGGGAGCGCGGATTCCTCCGCCGGCCACAGCAGGCGGTCCTCACCGCGCGAACCTGATGGAAGAGGCGCTCAAGGTCGGTACGGCATTCGCCGAACGCCGACGCACGCCGGATCCGCGCGTTCCCGTCCTTGGCGAGAAGTGGATCCCGCGCAACGGGAGATGCCTGGCCTCCGCCCGCCGGTTCGTCCGTGACGTCGCCGCCGACTGGAACGCGGCGGAGGAGGTCCAGGAGGTCGCCGAACTCCTGGCCTCCGAGCTCGTCACCAACGCCATGACCCACGGGGCCGTGGGCGTGCCGGCCACGAGCACCGTCCGCGTCACGGTCGGCCGCGAGCGGGAGTTGATCGTGGTGGAGGTCCACGACTGCTGTACGGCCCTCCCGCGCCCGCGCCGGGCCACGGATTCCGAGCTTCGCGGCCGAGGACTCGCCATCGTCCAGGCCCTCTCCCACGACTGGGGCTGGACCCTCACCCCGACGGGCAAGTCCGTCTGGTTCCAGCTCGTGGCGTGGCCGAGCGACGACCTGGTCGCGGCCGCGTCCAATGCCTGCGCCGCGCACCTGTGGCGGGCGAACCCCACGGCGGTCATGACGAACACGTAGGCAGGTTCGATCACGAAGAATCATGCGCGTGCCGCGGGACGTCGGTGCCTGTGTCACAACCTGACGGATCGGCGTGAGCATGTGGTTTCGGTCGAGCAGCCGCTACGGCACCGGCACGTGGCCGGGTGGTCAGCGACCGTACGCCTCCAGCAGCCGCAGCCACACCTCGGGCCGGCCCCGATGACGACGTCGTAGGTGTTGCCGTCCATGTCAGTTTCCCTTCGCGGCGCGGCCGAGACGGACGGCCGAGATGAGGAAGAAGATGCCGCCGGGGATGGCGTAGCCGGCCGCGTTGATCAGCGTCGGGTTGTCCGCGGAGGCACCGAAGATGAACGACGCACCGGCGAGTACGGAGATCCCACCGCTGATGATCATCGGCCACTGGCCGCCCATCTCGCGGCGGGTGGCGCCCACGATCAGCTGGACCAGCCCGGCCGCGACCGCCCAAGCGCCCCACACGCGCAGCACCGCCGGGATACCGGACGCGCAGGCGATGGCCACGCCGATGGTGGTGATCAGGCTGACCGCGATGTTCACGTACAGCAGGGCAGGTGATCCCGTGGTGCGCGACGCGCGGGCGTCGATGACGGCGGCGGCCACGTCGAACAGCGGGTAGAGCACGAGCAGAGCGACCGCGAGTGGACCCAGTTTCGAGGCGGTCGTGAACATCACGAGGGCCCAGAGGATGGCGAACGCGAACCGGACGAAGTACAGCCGCCGCAGCGCGGACGCAGTCCCGGAAATACCAGGCGAAGCAGCAATAGTGCTCATGATGATCCTTTCAGTGGATGAGTGACGAGGAGAGCGGTTCAGCGCGTCCCGCGGTCGGCCCTCTCGCTCGTCGCGCAGTCAGGTGATCACGCCGACCCAGCCGGACGAGTCCGCCCAGCCGCCGCGCACCAGGACGACCGTCGGCTTGAGCACGGCCGGCCGGACCGGCTTCACGAAGGCCGGGAAGACCGATGTCCGTGCTGCGGACGCCGGGACCGCCGCCGCCAGGCCGACCGCGGTGACGACAGCCGTACCGATGGACAGCGGGGCGGTGCGTACGTGAATACGGCGAGCCACAGGAACAGGCCCTAGCAAGACAGAACGTTCTATCTCGGACCAGCATGGCAACCTACGGCGCAAGCTGTCAAGACCGAACGTTCTACCCACTAGGGTGGTGGCATGCGCAGCCAATCCGAAGGCCGGCCATCCGAAGCGCGATCCCGGCTGCTCGACACGGCCACCCGGCTCTTCTACGCGGAGGGCATCCACGCCGTCGGCATCGATCGCATCGTCGCGGAAGCGCAGGTGACGCGGGCCACCCTCTACCGGCACTTCCCCGGCAAGGAAGACCTTGTCCTCGCCTACCTGAACGAGGTCGACCGGGCCATGCGGAGCCAGGCGGACGAGGCCATCGCCGCCGGACTACCGGCCGCCGACACCATCCGAGCCCTCAGCAGGTCCATCGCCCAGGGCATCCGGTCCCCCGGCTTCCGGGGATGCGCCTTCCTCAACGCTGCCGCCGAGTATCCCGCCCCCGAGTCCCCCGTGCGCAAGGCCGTGCTCGCCCACCGCCAATGGTTCTTGGACACCGTCACGGATCTGCTGGCCAAGATCCGGCAGACAGACGCCGAGCCCGCCGCCCGCGACTTCGTGATGATGCGCGACGGCGCCATGGCCGCCGGCTGCCTGTTCGACCCGGCGCTGATCTGCGAGACCTTCCTGCGCGGTGTCGAGAGGCTCCTGCAGGTTCATGCCGCCACCGACATCGGACCGGCGTGGGCCTGAAGACGCAGTCAACGCACCTACTCGTTGACCGGCTCGGTCGCCGATCTTGTGGCGCGTGGACGTCAGCGCCCGAAGCCGAGCGTGCGGCATGACCACGTCCGCCATCCGCTCGATCACGTCCACGACGATTCCGGCCAGGTGCGGGAGAAGATCTTCAACGCGTGCCGAGCGTGATCAACTACCGAACGGCTTTGTGTCGCAAGATCAGCGACAGAGCCGAGAATCATGCCGAATCGCGAAAATGTTCATCATGGGGACGCCCGCGGACGTCGGCCCCGCCGGATATTCTGCGGAACCTATGCGCGTCTCGAACCTGTCCTTCCGGTATCGACGCCAGGACCCCTGGGTGCTCTCCGACGTGGACCTGACCCTCGCCCCCGGAGATGTGGTCGAGATCGTGGGACGGAACGGCGCGGGCAAGTCCACCCTGCTGCGGCTGCTGGCGGGACTGCTGACGCCGGTCGACGGCGTGATCGCCGACCGTCCCCGCGTCGTCGGGTACGCGCCTGAGCGCTTCCCGGCGGAGCAGCCGTTCACGGTGGCGGGCTACCTGCGCCACATGGCGGGCATCCGCCGTACCGACCCTCGCGCCGTGGAGACCTGGGCCGAGCGGCTCGGCATGGAGCACCTCCTCGGCCACCGGCTGCCCGACCTGTCCAAGGGCAGCGCGCACAAGGTGGGCCTGGCGCAGGCACTCCTGTGCGGGCCGGAACTGCTGATCCTCGACGAACCCTTCGCCGGACTGGACGCCGCGACCCGCACGGAGCTGCCCGTGATCATCGGTGAGGTGGCGGAACGCGGCGGCACGGTGGTCCTCAGCGACCACCAGGGAGACCTACGCGGCTTCTCCGGGCTGCGCCGCGTCGAAGTCGGCGAGACGACCGCGCGTGAGATCGCGCCGGGTCCGGACGATCCGGGAGAGGCCGAGCCCGCGGAGCGGGTGGCCGTCCTGGAGGTCACGGTCAGGGCCTCGCGGGCCCACGAGCTGGCGGCCCGCCTGCGTGGAGAAGGCCACACCGTACGGATGTCCGCGGCGGAGGTGGC
This sequence comes from Microtetraspora sp. AC03309, assembly GCF_020826795.1. Taxonomy (NCBI): domain Bacteria; kingdom Bacillati; phylum Actinomycetota; class Actinomycetes; order Streptosporangiales; family Streptosporangiaceae; genus Microtetraspora; species Microtetraspora sp. AC03309. The sequence continues at coordinate 64,473 of NZ_JADDIL010000006.1, forward strand.
GGAATGATCGCCCTGGCGCGGTTCAGGATCGCCGCGTACGTGAGATCCCACCGGGCGTTCCAGCCGCTCATCGGCCTCCTGGTCCTGCTGGGCATCCTGTACGCGGGGCCGGTGCCCTCCGGCGCCGAGCTGGGGGCCATGGCCGATTCGGCCGCCATCCTGATCCCGGTCTTCGCCTGGGCCGCGCGCGGGCTCCTGGACGGCGAGCCGGACGAGCAGCGGATGATCGCCATCACGGCCGTCGGCCGCGCGGAGGCGACCGCCGGGATCGCGGCGGCGTGGATCTTCAACTCCGGGCTGGCGGCGCTCTCCTTCGTCGCGCTCGTCCTACGACTGTCGGACGGGCCGAGCACCGCCACCGTGCTCGCGGGCGTCGGACTGCACCTGCTCGCCATCCTGGCGGGCACCACGCTCGGCGCGCTGACCAGCCGCCCGATCCTCAGCTCGCCGGCGACCTCCACGCTGGTGCTGCTCCTCGGCTACCTCGCGGTGCTGCTGCTCAGCATGTCCGGGCTTCCCTGGCTCACGGTCCCGGTCATGACCTGGATGCGCGAGGCGCACCACGGCGAACTGCTCGCGCACTTCCCCGCGCTGGCCGCGTGGTCGCTCCTGTGGCCGGTGCTCGGCCTCGCCGCGTACGCCCGGCTGCGCCGTACCCGTCCCTGAAACGACGGTCTTCAGCACCGGAGGCGAGCCGGGCTCAGGACGTGGACGGCCGGGCTCAGGACTGGGGTGACGCGGCGGCGAGCTGGCCGCAGGCACCGTCGATCTCGCGGCCGCGGGTGTCGCGGACGGTGACCGCGACGCCGTGCGACTCCAGACGGCGGACGAAGGCACGCTCGTCCTCGGGCCGGGAGGCGGTCCACTTGGATCCCGGCGTGGGGTTCAGCGGGATGAGGTTGACGTGCGCGAGCTTGCCCTTGAGCAGCCGGCCGAGCAGGTCGGCCCGCCACTCCTGGTCATTGATGTCCTTGATCAGGGCGTACTCGATGGAGACCCGGCGCTTGGTCCGCGCGGCGTAGTCCCAGGCCGCGCCGAGCACCTCGGCGACCTTCCACCGGGTGTTGATCGGCACCAGGGTGTCGCGCAGCTCGTCGTCAGGCGCGTGGAGTGACACTGCCAGCGTCACCGGCAGCCCCTCGCCCGCCAGCTTCTCGATCGCGGGGACGAGGCCCACGGTGGACACGGTGACACCGCGCGCGGAGATGCCGAGCCCTTCGGGCGAGGGATCGACGAGCCGGTGGACCGCGCCGATGACGGCCTTGTAGTTGGCCATCGGCTCGCCCATGCCCATGAAGACGATGTTGCTCACCCTGCCGGGCCCGCCGGGGACCTCGCCGGCCGCGAGCGCGCGGGCTCCGGCGACGACCTGCTCGACGATCTCGGCCGTCGACATGTTCCTGGTCAGGCCGGCCTGGCCGGTGGCGCAGAACGGGCAGTTCATGCCGCATCCGGCCTGGGAGGAGACGCACATCGTGACGCGGTCGGTATACCGCATCAGCACCGACTCGACGAGGGAGCCGTCGAACAGCTTCCACAACGTCTTACGCGTCATGCCGTCGTCGCAGGTGATCTCGCGTACGGGGGTCAGCAGCGACGGCATCAGCTGCGACACCAGCCGCTCGCGGGTCTCACCCGGCAGGTCGGTCATCTGGTCGGGGGACGCGGTCAGCTTCGCGAAGTAGTGCCGGGAGAGCTGGTCCGCGCGGAACGGCTTCTCACCCAGCTCGGCGACCGCCGCACGGCGCTCGGCCATGGTCAGGTCGGCCAGGTGCCGCTGCGGCTTGGCACGGCGCGGCGCCACGAAGGTGAGCTGGGCGGCGTTCCTGGTCGGCTGCTCGCTCACGCGGTCACTTCCGATCTCTCGCTCGTCTGGTCTGCCGGATTTTCGGGGATCCGTCCTCGCCTGGGACGCTCCGGCCCGGGATGGCCCGAACCGGCTTCCGGCGAGCCGTACCCGGGGGCCTCGTGAACGCAGCGGTGATCCGCTTCCTGGGACGCCGCGTCCAGGCCGTCGTCGCCGGGCGGGCCCAGGCGTCCTCGTAGCTTACCTTCGCGATCCGCGCGGAACCGCCGGTGAGATCCCCGTCAGGACGGGATGAACAACTGCAGCAGCAGCCAGACGGGGACCAGGGTGAAGAGCAGGGAGTCGAGGCGGTCCATCACACCGCCGTGGCCGGGCAGCAGCGTGCCCATGTCCTTGATGCCGAGATCTCTCTTGATCACCGACTCGATCAGGTCGCCGAGCGTGGCACAGACGACCACGACCGCGCCGACGATCGCACCCTGCCAGTACGCCCCGTCCAACAGGAAGTGCACGAGCAGCGCACCCGCGACGACGCAGGCCACGGCGGACCCGGTGAACCCTTCCCAGGTCTTCTTGGGGCTGATGATCGGCGACATCTTGTGCTTGCCGAAGAGAATTCCCGCGAAATATCCCCCAATATCACTGCAAACTGTGACAGCGATGAAGATGACCACGCGGTCGGGGCCATCGTCGGGGACGAGCAGCAGCGCGACGAAGCCGGCCAGCAACGACGGGTAGGCGGCGACCAGCACACTGCCGGTGGCGTCACGGACGTAGCCGTCGATGCCCTGGAACATACGCCAGGTCAGCAGCACCATCACGGTCAGCGCGAACGCGCCGACCAGGGACACCGGCCCGCCCCAGTACGCGCCGCCGAGCATGGCGGCCGTACCGGCGAGCGACGGGACGAGCGGCGCGTGCACACCCCGGGCCGCGAGCGCCCGGACGAGCTCGTGGACGCCCAGCCCCACGGCCGCCAGCACGACCAGCAGGAAGACGACCTTGACGACGTACAGCGAACCGATGACCAGCACGCCCAGCGCGACGCCGACCGCTATCGCGACCGGCAGGTTCCGGCCGGTACGGCTCCCGCCGGCCGCCGGACCGGCTGACCCGTCGGGCGAGCCGTTGGACGACCCGTTTCGTGCGGCATCGCGCCCATCGCTGGAGGAACCGGCCATGTTCTCGGCCGAGTCCCGGTCGCCAGCAGCCGTTCCGTCCAACGTGCTCTACTCCCTATACACGTGATCCTTGTGCCGCGCTGTTCCGTGAACAGCACGGCACAAGGATCACGGCTGTGCCCAGGCGCTGCCTAGACTTCCAGCAGTTCGGCTTCCTTGTGCTTCAGCAGCTCGTCGATCTTGGCGACGTGCTTCTGGGTCAGGTCGTCGAGCTCCTTCACCGCGCGGTGGACCTCGTCCTCACCGGCCTCGCCGTCCTTGACCAGCTTGTCGAGGGCCTCCTTGGCGTGGCGGCGGATGTTCCGCACGGAGACCCTGCTGTTCTCGGCCTTGTTACGGGCGACCTTGATGTACTCCTTGCGGCGCTCCTCCGAAAGCTCGGGGAAGACGACGCGGATCACAACACCGTCGTTGCCCGGGTTGACGCCCAGGTCGCTGTCCCGGATGGCCTTCTCGATCGAGGTCATCGCGCCCTTGTCGTAGGGCTGGATGAGGACCATGCGGGCCTCGGGGACGTGGAACGACGCGAGCTGCTGGATCGGGGTCGGCGATCCGTAGTAGTCCACGTTGATCTTGTTGAACATCGAGGGCGTGACGCGGCCGGTGCGGATGCCCGCGAAGTCTTCCTTGGCGACCGTTACCGCCTTGTCCATCTTCTCCTCGGCCTCGAGGAGGGTTTCGTCGATCACAGCGGCTCCCTATTTCCCTGCCGGACTCACCAGCGTGCCGATCTTCTCACCGCGGACCGCCCGCAGGATGTTGCCGTCGCCCATGAGGTCGAAGACCACGATGGGCAGGCCGTTGTCCATGCACAGGCTGATCGCCGTGGCGTCCATGACCCCGAGGCCCCGCGTCAACACCTCGCCGTACTCGAGCCGGTCGAACCGGACCGCGTCGGGGTTCTTGCGCGGATCGGAGTCGTACACTCCGTCAACCTGTGTGCCCTTGAGCAGCGCCTCGGCGCCGACCTCCAGAGCGCGCTGCGCGGCGCACGTGTCCGTGGAGAAGAACGGGGATCCGAGCCCGGCGCCGAAGATGACCACTCGGCCCTTCTCCAGGTGACGGATCGCGCGCCGGGGCAGGAACGGCTCGGCGACCTGCTGCATCGTGATGGCGGTCTGCACACGGGTCTCGATGCCGCGCTTCTCGAGGAAGTCCTGCAGGGCGAGACAGTTGATCACTGTGCCGAGCATGCCCATGTAGTCGGCGCGGCCGCGGTCGATGCCGCGCTCCGACAGGGCGGCGCCCCGGAACATGTTGCCCCCGCCGACGACCACCGCGACCTGGACGCCCTCGCGGACGGCCTCGGCGATGGAGTCGGCGAGCTGGGCGACGACGGTCGGGTCGATGCCGAGCGCCTCGCTCCCGGCGAACGCCTCACCGGACAGCTTCAGCATCACCCGCTTCCAGCGCAGCGGGCCGGACTGCGACGAAGCCGCCGGCGTGGCGGGTTGGTTGTTCTCCTGCACGACGGCGGCCTCCTCGGTGATTCTGCGGGTCAATGGGCTCCTGGCTCTTCGGGCCGTGTCCCTAGCCTAAGCCTGGCCGACCTTGAAGCGGGCGAAGGCCAGGACCTTGACACCCGCCTCGTCGGCGTACTTGGCGATGCTCTTCTTGTTGTCCTTCACGAAGGCCTGCTCCAGCAGCGTGAAGTCCTTGTACCAGCCGTTGACGCGGCCATCGACGATCTTGCCGATGGCGGCCTCGGGCTTGCCCTCCTCGCGGGTCATCTCCTCGAAGAGCGCGCGCTCCTTGGCGATGACGTCGGCGGGGACTTCGGCCGGGCTCAGGAACTTCGGCGCCATCGCGGCGGCGTGCTGGGCGATGTCCTTGGCCACGTCCGGCTTGGCGGTGTCGAGCTGGACGAGCACGCCCACCGCCGGCGGCAGCTGCGGGTCGGTCTTGTGCATGTAGGAGCCGACGTAGCCACCCTCGAGCACCGAGAAGCGGCGGATCTCGATCTTCTCGCCGAGCGCGGCGTTGGCCTCGTCGAGGAGCTCCTTGACGGTCTTGCCATTGAGCTCGGACTCGAGCAGGGTCGGCACGTCGCTCGGCCGGGTGGCGAGGATGTGCGCGACGACGCCGGCGGCGAGCTCCTGGAAGCGCTCACCCTTCGCCACGAAGTCGGTCTCGCAGTTGAGCTCGAGCAGGGCGGCGGCGGAGTCGCCCTCGTGCTTGACGGCGACAAGCCCGTTGGAGGCGGTGCGGGCCTCGCGCTTGCCGACATCCTTGGCGCCCTTGAGGCGCAGGAGCTCGACGGCGCGGTCGAAGTCGCCCTCGGACTCCTCGAGCGCCTTCTTGCAGTCCATCATGCCGGCGGCGGTCAGCTCGCGAAGCCGCTTGACGTCGGCCATGTTCACGGAAGCCATTGTCCTAATTTCCTCTTCGGAACCCTGATGGGAAGTCGTTCCTGATCCCAGACGTCGGCATGAGATCAGATGTCTCGTGGACGAGGTGGGCGCACCCGCTGGCGGACACGCCCACCCCGTGGAGTCCTCGGATCAGTACGGCGGTGCCGTACCAGACCTGGGACTAGGCCTGCTGCTCGCCCTCGGCGGCGGGAGCCTCCGCGGCCGGAGCCTCGGTGGCCGGAGCCTCCGCGGCCGGAGCCTCCGCGGCCGGAGCCTCGGTGGCCGGAGCCTCGGTGGCCGGAGCCTCGGCGGGGGCCTCCGCGGCGGCTTCGGCCGGAGCCTCGGCGGTCTCGGCGGGGGCGAGCAGCTCGCGCTCCCACTCGGCCAGCGGCTCGGCGGCGGCGACACCCGCGGGCTTCTCGTCGCCACGGCCGGCGCCCGCACGGGTCATCAGGCCGTCGGCGACCGCGTCGGCGATGACGCGGGTGAGGAGGCTGACGGCGCGGATGGCGTCGTCGTTACCCGGGATCGGGTAGTCGACCTCGTCGGGGTCGCAGTTGGTGTCGAGGATCGCGACGACCGGGATGCCAAGCTTCTTGGCCTCGTTGATCGCGATGTGCTCCTTCTTGGTGTCCACGACCCAGATCGCGCTGGGCACGCGGGCCATGTCACGGATACCGCCGAGGGTGCGCTCCAGCTTCTCCTTCTCGCGGCGGCGCATCAGGAGCTCCTTCTTGGTGAGCCCGGAGCCGGCCACGTTGTCGAAGTCGAGCTCCTCGAGCTCCTTCAGACGCTGGAGCCTCTTGTGCACGGTGGAGAAGTTGGTGAGCATGCCGCCCAGCCAGCGCTGGTTCACGTACGGCATCCCGACGCGCGAGGCCTGCTCGGCGATGGACTCCTGAGCCTGCTTCTTCGTGCCGATGAACATGATGGAGCCGCCGTGCGCGACGGTCTCCTTCACGAAGTCGTACGCCCGGTCGATGAACGACAGCGACTTCTGCAGGTCGATGATGTAGATGCCGTTGCGCTCGGTGAAGATGAAGCGCTTCATCTTCGGGTTCCACCGACGCGTCTGGTGGCCGAAGTGAACGCCGCTCTCGAGCAGCTGTCGCATGGTGACGACAGGGGCCATGGTGATGGTCCTCCAGAACTCGGTTCCATGCGGGAGCCCACGGCCCCCGCCCTGACGCCCCGAGCCGTTCCAGCCGGAAGAACCGGACCGAAGGGACAGCTCGTGAATGGGCGTGCGTATTCGGCCCGCATGCCGCAGGCCGTCGAACAGTCTACCCGGATCCGCCCCTTCGGATGACCGGCGACTTGACTGTCCCGGCGTCGCCGGGCGGGGCGTTTCGGCATGGAACCTCCGCCGTCCGACCGGCGCGCGCGGGGCCGTGCGCGCGGGGGACCGGCCGCCCGTTCCGCGGCTCACGGACGCGCCGGGTCAGCCCTTCCCGGGGTCGCCCGTGGAGGTCCCGTTCGCTGCCTTCTTCGCCGCCTCCTCCGGGGCCGGATCGCGCCGGCGGGGCGTCCTGGGGAACATGCGCAGATGGATCTCCGCCAGCCGGGCCCCGGTCGGCGCCTCCCCCGGATCCCGCTCGGTCACGCGGTACGGACGGATCACCTCGTTGATCCGCTCCGCGATCTCCCGCAGCTCCTCGGCGTCCACGCGCAGCACCCCGTGGGTGAGCCAGGCGGACCCCTTCCACTCTCGGGACTCCTGGTCCGAGTTGTCCAGATAGTCGCGGAGCCGCTGGTCGGCCTCCGCCAGGACCGACTCGATCACGGCGTTCTGCGCCTCGATGATGTCGGGAGACTCGACCTCTGGGGTTTGGAATCCCCACGACCGCTGCAGCGCCCGCCAGACGCGCTCCCTGCCGTCCCCCCGCGGCGGCGCGTCCGCCACGAACCCGTGCTTGGCGAGTTGGCGCAGATGGTAGCTGCACGCGCTCGGGGAGAGGCCGGTGACCTCCGCGCACTCGGTCGCGGTGGCCGGCCCCTCCGTCTGGAGCCGGCTCAGGATGGCCAGCCGCGCGGGATGCGCCAGCGCCCGCAGCACCCCGGCGTCGGTGACCTGCCGGGAGCCCTCCGGCCATGTGCTCGTCATGCCTCCCAACGCTACCGCCGGAGCAGATATGAAGTATTGCTTTCACAACTGTGAAGCATTACCTTCATAGTTGTGACGACTCCCCTGATCCCCCTCCGCCGTCAGCGTGACTACCGGCTCCTGTGGTCCGCCCGCGCCGTCTCCGAGACCGGAAGCGAGGTCGCCAGGCTGGCCGTTCCGCTGACGGCCGCCGTGGCGCTGGACGCCTCCCCGATCCAGATGGGCGTGCTCGCGGCCGCCTCGACGTTCCCGTTCCTGCTGGTCGGCCTGCCGTCCGGCGCCATGGCCGACCGCGTGGCCCGCCGCAGGCCGGTGATGGTGGCCTGCGAGCTGATCGCCGGCCTCGCGGCGCTGTCGGTGCCGATCGCGTGGCTGACCGGGATGCTGACCATCCCCTGGCTGATCACCGTCGCCTTCGCGATCGGCGTGTGCACGGTGGTGTTCCGCACGTTCAACACGCCGCACCTCGCCACCGTGGTCGCCGAACCTCAGCGGACGGCGGCCATCGCGGGTTTCCAGTCGGTCTTCTCCATCGCCCAGATGGGCGGTCCCGGGCTGGCGGGACTGCTCGTCGCCCTGCTCACCGCGCCGGTCGCGATCGTGGTCAACGCGGTCTCGTTCCTGGTGTCCGCGTTCTGCCTGCGAGCCATCCGTACGCCCGAGAACGGCACCACGACCAGGGGGCGCGGACTCGGACGGGAAATCGCCGAGGGCCTGCGCGTCCTCATGAACCACCGCGTGCTGCGCGCGCTCTGCGCCACCGGAATGATCGTCAATGTGCTGGGCGCGGCCGAGATGGCGCTCTTCGTGCTCTTCGCGGTGAACGTCCTGGGCCTGCCCGCTCCCCTGGTGGGCATCGCGGCGATCGGCTTCGGCGTCGGCGGCCTGATCGGAGCCGCGATCGCGCCCAGGCTCGCCGGCCGATTCGGCGAGAACCGGGTGCTCCTCGGCTCCGTGCTCTTCTTCCCCTTCGGATTCGTGGCCACGGCGGCGGCGGGCGGCCCCCTCTGGCTCGTCGTCTGCCAGCTCGGCGCCGCCGAGGTGATCACCGGCATGGCCGTCGTGTGTTACAGCGTCTGCGCCGGCTCCGTCACCATGCGCGAAGCGCCGGAGGGGCTGCTCGGCCGGGTCAACGCCACGACCAACTTCGCCACGCAGGGCGTGATGGCTCTCGGCGGCGTCCTCGGAGGCGTGCTCGGCGAGATGCTCGGACTCCGGCCCGCGATCTGGGTATGCGCGGCGGGATCGCTGCTCTGCATCGTCAGCCTGTGGTTGTCGCCCATCCGGCGGGGTGCTCGCCCTGGCGCGGCGGAGGAGTCGCCCAGTACGGCTCCGCACCCTCGATCCGACCCGGCGGCCTCACGTACGTGAGCGTGCCGAAGGGACTGTCCATGCTCGCCAACAGGTCGTCCACCGAGGGCCCCGGCTCGCCGTCGAGCACCTGCCCGCCGCGCTCGATCCCACTCGGCCCGCTCTCCCCAGGACCGGTACCGTCCGACGTGGCCCTCGCCGGATCGACCCTGCCGAGATCGTCGAACCACCGCGCGGTTCGGGCGAGGGACAGCTCCACCCGCCAGGAGCCCCCCTCGTCCGCACGGCGGAGCAACCCGGCGACCGCGCCGAAGGCGGCCAGGTATCCGGTGGCGTGGTCCAGTGCCTGGCACGGAAGAGGACGCGGGCGTGTCCCGTCCCCGCCCTCGTGGGCGATGCCGCACACCATCTGCACGAGGCTGTCGAACCCCCTCCGCCGCCCCCACGGGCCGCGGGAGCCGTACGCGGAGATCTCGACGGACACGATGCCCGGCCTGAGCCCGGCGAGATCCTCCGGCCCGAAACCCCGATCCGCGAGCGCCCCCGGGCGATACCCCTGGACGACGACGTCGGCTCGCCGTACCAGCTCGCGCAGCGTCTCCGCCTCGGTGCGCAGGTCGATGTGGCACGAGCGCTTTCCGAAGGCCGTTTCCACCACCAACCCGGGCACCTCGGGCACGTGCGCGGCCCCCACCCGAAGCACTTCGGCGCCGTGCGCGGCCAGGATCCGCCCCGCGACCGGTCCCGCGATCACCCTCGTCAGGTCGAGCACCCGTACGCCCTCCAGCGGGCGGCCGACCCGACCGGGACCTGTGGGATCACGTCGTAACGGGTTCCGGGCGGCCGAGCCGGGCCGCGGCGCGACGTCCAGGCGGGACAGCGCGACCACCGGCGTCCGGGAGATCTCCTGGGCCTGCGGGTGGTCGAGCCACTCCGCACGGCTGCGCATCGCCGCCGCGCAGCCGCCCTCACGGGTCACCGCGTCCTCGATCTCCGCGCTCGTACGGCTCTCGCAGGCACTGGAGACCCCGGCTCGGTCGGCGTCCGCGGGGAGGCGGAGCGCCCGGAGAACGGCGTCCCGATGATGGTCGAAGTTGCAGTGCAGCTTGATCCACCCGTCCGACGTCCGGTAGTCGCCCGACAGAGGTGCCCACAGGCCCATCCCCTCGCCGTCGATCCGGAAGTACCGCTCGCTCAGGAACGCCGCCGCGGCATGCCGTACGTCGACGCTCACCTCCGGCATCGCGCCGTCCGGCCTCGCGGTGTCCAGAACCGGCCCGTCCGCCGTGACGACGTCCGGTACGTCAGATCCCGGCACTGGGGAATCCAGGGACGGCACCGTGGAATCCGGGGACGGCACCGTGGAATCCGGGGAAGGCACTGTCGCATCCGGGCCGGGCGACGCGGCGTCTGGGTCCGCCTGCGGGTGCCGTGCCCCCACTTGCCCGCCCTGTCGGGTCCAGTACAGCGCCGCCGCCGCGGTGACCGCGCCCACGCAGGCGGCGGCGGCCGTTCCGATGCGGAACACGGACGGCAGGACGGGATCCGCTCCGGTCACCCGTACATCGGGCAGGCAGACTCCGATTTCCTCGCCCAAACGCTTGATCAGCGCCTCAGTCACTGTGATCCCTCCTGGCACTCCGCCGCCAGTGTCCTCCTTCACCCTGTTCATCCGTAACCGCCCCGCCTCGCGACGCAGGCGAGCGGACGACCCGCGCCGTCGCGACGCCTGCCGGGATTCCTGTCGAAGCGGCCTGCGGCCGGATCGGGAGCATCCTCACGCGACCCGCCGGGACGCCATCGGGAGGCAGGGACCGGGGTGGCGCCGGACGACAGACCGGGGTGGCGCCGGGAAGCGTGGCGCGGCGAGGTCTGTCCACAGGTCGCGGATATCCACAGGACGGCGTCACACCTCTCGGCACGGGGCCGTGGTGCGCGAGTGTCTGGGACCGGAGGTGGTCCCATGGCCGCGAAAGACGAGCTGGGCAGGCAGGGTGAGCGACTCGCCGCCGACTTTCTCAGATCGAGAGGCATGCCCGTCCTCGCCCGCAACTGGCGGTGCAAAGAGGGGGAGATCGACATCGTCGCGCGCGACGGGCGCGCGCTGGTCGTGGTCGAGGTCAAGACCCGCTCGGGGCGCAGCCACGGCACGGCCTACGAGGCGGTCGGCCACGCCAAGCTGCTCCGGCTGCGGTCACTCGCCGCTCGGTGGCTGGCCGGGCAACAGGAACGGTTCGACTCCGTCCGGGTCGATGTGATCGCCCTGGAGCGGTTCGCCGGTGACTTCGCGATCCGCCACGAGCGCGGGGTGATCTGACATGGCCGTGGCACGCACCCGCTGCGTCACGCTGATCGGCGTCACCGCCCACACCGTCGAAGTCGAGGCTGACGTGGGCCACGGGCTGGCCGGCACGCATCTCATCGGCCTGCTGGACACCGCCATCAACGAGGCCCGTGACCGCGTCAGATCCGCGCTGCTCAACAGCCGTTTCGGCTGGCCGGACGCACGGATCACCGTCAGCCTGTTCCCCGCCAGCCTGCCGAAGCGGGGCTCGATCTTCGATCTGGCCATCGCGATCGCCGTACTCGGTGCCGCGGGGGCCGTTCCCGCGCAGCGCATCGCCCAGCCGTTCTTTCTCGGCGAGCTGGGACTGGACGGCACGGTCAGGCCCGTGCGTGGCGTGCTTCCCGCCGCACTCGCCGCGGTCGGGGCGGGGGCCCACACGCTCGTGGTGCCCTCGCTGAACGCGGCGGAGGCGGCGCTCGTTCCCGAGCTCACCGTGGTGCCGGTCGCGAACCTGTCCGAGTTGGTGGAGTGGCTCAGGGAGGACGAGCTCCACCGGCTGCCGATCACGGCGGAGGCGGCCTGTCTCGACGGGCTCGAGGGAGCCTCCCCTGGGGTGGACGACGACCGCGACATCGATCTCCGCGATGTCGCGGGGCAGGCGACCGGCCGCAAGGCGCTGGAGGTCTGCGCGGCCGGAGGGCACAACCTGTGGATGCTCGGCCCTCCGGGCACCGGCAAGACCATGCTCGCCGAGCGGTTGCCGACACTCTTGCCGCCTCTGCGGCGGGAACAGGCCCTGGAGGTCACGGCGATCCACTCCGTGGCGGGCACGCTTCCCCCTGGCCGCCCGCTGCTCGTCCGGCCGCCCTTCATGGCGCCGCATCACACCGCGACGGTGGCGGCCGTCGTGGGCGGCGGGAGCGGCCAGGTACGGCCCGGCGCGGTGTCCCTCGCGCATCAGGGGGTGCTCTTCCTGGACGAGGCGCCCGAGTTCTCGACCAGCGTGCTCGACTCGCTGCGCCAACCCCTCGAATCCGGCAAGGTCACGGTGGCACGTGCGGCGGGCACGGTGACGTTTCCCGCCCGGTTCATGCTCGTTCTCGCCGCCAACCCGTGCCCGTGCGGTGAGGCCGGCACTCCGGGGCACCCCTGCCGCTGTACGCCCACGGCGCGCCGGCGCTATCTGGCGAGGCTGTCCGGTCCGCTGCTCGACCGGATCGACGTCAAGGTCCGGGTCACCCGCGCCACGCGTGCCGAGCTGATGGCGGATCGGCAGGTCGCCGAGTCCAGCACCGTCGTGGCCGAGCGGGTGCTGGCGGCCCGCGAGCGCGCGGTCAAGCGCCTGGCTGGCACTCCCTGGCGTAACAACGCGGACGTGGGCTCGGCCGCGCTCCACACCGATTTCCGGTTGCCGACCGGCGCTCTCGCACCCCTGCATCGAGGGCTCGATCTCGGGACCCTGAGCGCTCGCGGCGTCGATCGTGTTCTCCGCGTGGCATGGACGATCTCTGATCTGGCGGGCAAGGACCGCCCGGGCGAGCCCGAGACATCGGCCGCCCTCGCCATGTGGCTGGGGGTGAACTGATGGCGACACCACTCGAAGCCGACCGCACGCCCTCCTCGTCGTCCCCGGCGGACGTATCGACGACGGCGAGCCTTCCCGAGGAGAGTGCCCCGTCGAGCCGTGCCACGGAAGCGGAGCTGCTGGCGTGCGTCGCCCTCATGCGGATGGCGGAGCCGGGAGAGCGGGTGATGGGGAGGCTGGTCAGGCGTTACGGTGCCGTGGCCGCTGCCGACCAGGCACGACGGGGCGTCCTCGACCCCGAGTTCGCCTCGGCGGAGACGAAGCGTGCCCGGGCCGCGGGGCGCATGCCGGCGCTGGATCGGCTCGCCGCGTCGTGGGCGGCCCGTTACGCCGATCCAGTCCGCGACCTGGCCGAAGGGCGCGAGCAGGGCGCCCGCCTGGTGGTCCCAGGAGATCCGGAATGGCCGACCCAGCTTGAGGACCTCGGGGACGAGCGTCCCTACGGGTTGTGGCTCGACGGCGCGGTCAACCTGCGTTTCGCCTGCCTTCGATCAGTGGCGATCGTCGGGGCCAGAGCCGCCACGGCGTACGGCGCGCAGGTGGCGGCCGAGCTGGCCTCCGGCCTCGGTGACCGCCGGTGGACCGTGATCAGCGGCGGCGCGTACGGCATCGACGCCGCCGCGCACCGGGGCGCTCTCGCGAGCGGGATGCCGACCGTCGTCGTCCTCGCCTGCGGCACGGACGTCTGCTATCCCACCGCACACCAGGACCTGTTCCGTGTGGTGCGGTCTCAGGGCGTGGTGATCAGCGAGGTTCCCATGGGGTCCCGGCCGACGCGGCCACGCTTCCTGGTCAGGAACCGGCTGATCGCCGCGTTGTCACGCGGCACCGTGGTGGTGCAGGCCGCCGTGCGCAGCGGAGCGCTCAACACCGCCGGCCATGCCACTGAGCTGAACCGGCATCTGATGGCGGTGCCCGGTCCGATCACCTTGGAGGTTTCCGAGGGTTGTCACGACCTCATCAGGCAGGGACGCGCCGTCTGTGTGACCTCCGTCCAGGAGATCACCGAGCTGGTCGGGACGATCGGCGGTGATCTCGCGCTGGAACGGCGTGGCCCCGTTCATCCTCGTGACGCCCTGAACGACGAGACCAGGCGGGTTCTGGAAGCGGTCCCCTCCCGTGTGGGAACCGGCCCCGCGGCCATCGCCGTCTCCGCGGGCGTGGATCTCACCACCACGCTGAGCTGCCTCGGCCGACTTGCCGCCGCCGGTTTCATCGACCAGAGCGACCGGGGCTGGCGACTGCGTCGCGAACCGGACAGGTGATCCACGTGCACAAGATCAAAGATCGGGCAGGTCGCTACCATGACTCCCATGGCCGACGGCGTCTTCCACGGCTCGACCCCGACCCCGGACCCCTCGTTCGAGACCGTGCTCGCCGAGTTCGAACGGCATCTGCGGCTGGAACGGGATCTTTCGCCGCACACCATCCGCGCGTACAACGGCGACGCCTCCGCGCTGCTCGGCCACCTCCGCGCGGCCGGGCACGAGCGGCTGGCCGCCCTGGACATCACCGTCCTTCGCGAATGGCTCGGCGAACAGCACCAGGCCGGGCGGTCGCGAGCCACGCTCGCACGCCGCTCAGCCTGCGCCCGCGCCTTCACCGCCTTCTGCCATCGCCGCGGCTGGTTGACGAGCGATCCCGGGCTGCTCCTGGGCACCGCGAAGGCTCCTCGCCGCCTGCCTACCGTCCTCAGTCAGGATGAGGCCAAGGCCGTGCTTGACGGGAGCGGTGCCGGTCGCACACGACCTTCGGACGCCCGGCAGCGTTCGGACCCCCGGCAGCATTCGAGCACCCAGCAGCGCTCGGACCTCCAGCAGCATTCGGACCTCCAGCAGCGCTCGGACGCCCAGCAGCGTTCGGGCTCCCGGCAGCGTTCGGGCTCCCGGCAGCGTTCGGACCCCCGGCAGAGTTGGGACCCCCAGCAGAATTCGGGCTCTCGGCAGCGCTCGGACGCCCCTGATTCGATTGCTGGGCAAGGTTCAGGTGCCCCAGCGAGCGCAAATGCCACAGCGATGTCGATCGGCACAAATGCCAGCACTTCGCCGAGTTCGGAGGAACCTCCCCCACCACAGGAACCTCGAGCGCCACAGGGACCACTTGATGCAGGAGCGCCGCAGGCAGCAAGCGATCCGAGGGAACTGCGGGACACCGCGATGCTCGAACTGCTCTACGCCACCGGCATGCGGGTCGGTGAGCTGTGCGGTCTCGATGTCGACGACGTGGATCGCGACCGCAACACCCTGCGCGTCCTCGGCAAGGGGCGCAAGGAACGGATCGTGCCGTTCGGCCTGCCCGCACTGCGGGCCCTGGACGCCTGGTGCGTACGAGGCAGGCCATTGTGGATCCGTGAAGGCACCGGCCCGGCCCTTTTCCTTGGAGTGCGCGGCGGCCGGATCGACCAGGGCACCGTGCGCAGGGTGGTGCACGCTCGGCTCGCCGAGGTGGAAGGCGCTCCCGACATGGGGCCGCACGGGCTGCGGCACACCGCCGCCACGCATCTCCTGGAGGGCGGGGCGGACCTGCGCAGTGTCCAGGAGATGCTCGGCCACGCCTCTCTGGCCACGACCCAGATCTACACGCACGTCTCGATCGAACGGCTCCGCACGGTCTACCGGCAAGCCCACCCTCGCGCCTGAGATCACTTCCCGGCGCCGTAGCCGCGTGTGACCTCGGGAAGAACCGGTGTCGCCACTCTCCACAACCCCAAGCACCGTCAGCCTTGACAACCAGGCGCGATCATTCACAACCTCCGGCACCATGCCCCTTCACGACCTCGTGTGCCGCGTACATCCCGTGATCGCCCGTGAGAAAGCACGCGCCATCGGTGGGAACGGCACGCGCCATCACGCGTGAGCGGCAGCGCGTCGGTCACGCCGACGTTCACCCTCGGGGTCAGTCAGCGGTGAGAGTCGGTCCAGATGTAGCGGTACGGCGCGCGTCGACCTCTATTTCGATCTTCATGCGGGAATCGGCGAGACCGCATACGAGCATCGTCGCGGCCGGGCGGATCTCCCCGAAGCGGCGGCGCAGGGTCGGCCAGCACGGCTCGAAATCCTCCCGGTCAGGCAGCAGGTACCGCACTCGGACGACGTCCGAGAGCGAGCAGCCCGCCTCGGCCAGGGCCGCTTCGATGGTGCACAGGCACTGCTCGGCCTGCTCGACCACATCCTCGGAGATCGTCATGGTCGCGTAGTCGAACCCCGTGGTCCCCGACACATGAACCCAGTCACCGTGCACCACCGCACGGGCGTATCCGATCTCCTCCTCGAAGGTGGAGCCGCTCATGATCGCACGTCGCTCTGTCATGCGGCGCACACTAAACAACCAGGCATGATACGTCCAATACGCTCATTGGATCGGCGTGATATCTCTGCACGTATGGAACGCCCTGAACTCGCGCTTCACCAGCTGTACGCCTTCACCGTGCTCGCGGAGGAGCTCCATTTCGGACATGCCGCCCAGCGTCTGGGCATCGCACAGCCCCCGTTGAGCCAGCAGATCCGGCGGTTGGAGGAGAAGGTCGGGCACCCGCTGTTCGACCGGGCATCGGGTCGAGTCGCGCTGACTCCGGCAGGACGGGAACTCCTGCCCTCGGCCCGGCGCGCGCTCGATGAGATCGAGGAGGGACTGGAGACAGCGCGGCGCGTGGGCAACGGAGAGGTCGGTCGCATCCGGATCGGATTCGCGGCGTCGCTCGCGCTGACCATCCTCCCGGTGCTGTTGCGCGCCTACCGTGATCGGTATCCGGACGTGGAGACGGAGATCCACGAGATGACGACCGCTCCTCAGATCGCGGCCCTGCACGAGCAGGGCATCGACATCGGACTCCTGCGAGAGCCACCGGAGGATCCGGGCCTGGTGGCCGAGCCGATCCTGTCCGAGAAGTTCGTCGCGGTCCTGCCGTCCGGCCATCCCCTCGCCGCCGAACGCGTCGTTCCCCTGGTGGCACTGGCGAATGAGCCCTTTGTTCTCCTCCCACGCGCCACAGGGCCGACGCTTCACGACCGCATCCTCGGCCTGTGCCGCGATGCGGGATTCGAACCACGCATCGGCCAACCCGCGGTGGAGTGGCAGACGGTCGCCGCACTCGTTGAGGCGGGCCTCGGCATCTCCCTCGCCCCGGCCAGCATCCGCCGGATCCGGCTCGGGGGCGTGGCCTACCGGGCGATCGAGCCGAACACCGCGCGTACCACCGTCGCCATGTGCTGGCGCCGCAACGACAGGAATCCGCTGATCAGGCGATTCCTTGACGTCACTCGCCGTGAATCACTCGAGTGAGGGCACTGCGCTGAGCGAGGGCCGAGGGGGCGGCCGCCCCATGTCGGGGACCGACTGCCGGCCCCGACGGCAGTAGGCGGACCTGGCCCAACCCCAGAAGCAGAAGGGGATCCAGATATGCGTCCCCGCGCAGGAGACCCCAGTGCAGGCAGGGCGTCGGGCAGTGGCCGGGGAGGTCCTCTGCGACGCCTATCGGGGCACCCGCCTCGACCGCCTGTCCTGGCTGGACCGAGGCCCGGACGGGCATGTACGTCGTCCGCAAGCCTCCCGAGTGGATCACCGTCACGACCCCGCGCCCTGCAAGCGGGGCCGCGTAACCGACGACTCCGGGCCCGGCCGAGCGCACGGTCTCACCGGGCAGCGCTCCGACGTCCACTCCCCGATGCCCGGCAAGCCATCGCTCTGGAGGCGGCTGGAACCGTCTGATCAGAACCGGGCGACCCGCCAGCGGCCACTGCCAGCGTGGCGGATCTCCGGTGATGTGAGCCGAGGCCGGCCATGCGAGGAGGGCCATCATCACGGCCAGAATGCGCATGACAGCAGGGTGGCCCGGCGGCACAGCAGGCTTACCGACCGAACGGCATTCTGTGGAAAGTGACGCCTGTCCACAGGCGGTCGCCAGCCCGACTCCTCGCCTTACGGCCAGAGCCGGCCGAGCGCCACCCTCTGGCCAGGGGCCGATCCAGGCCGCGCCTTCGGGCAGGATGGGCCCACGCTCCAAGCCGTAGGCCCGACCAGCAGCCGATAGTCAGACCATCACCACAGCTGAACTGGGGATCCAACCCCAGACGTCAGACAGGCCGGCGGGCCGATGCCCGAACTCCGGGCAGGCACGTTCGTGCCCCCGATCGGCCCGCCCCAACGCCAACCGACCGGACCCGGACTTCAGTCAGTCGGGCCCGACAGCAGCGGATCGGGCCCGATCACGGGCAGGTCGTCAGCTGGAGAAGCCCTCCTTGGGCATCTCCAGGTCCGGTTTGGCCAGTTCCTCAACGTTGACGTCCTTGAACGTCACGACCCGGACGTTCTTCACGAACCTGGCCGGCCGGTACATGTCCCAGACCCAGGCGTCCTGCATCTTCACGTCGAAGAAGACGTCGCCGTTCTCCGCGGTGCGTACGTCGAGATCGACGGAATTGGTGAGATAGAAGCGCCGCTCGGTCTCGACGACGTAGGTGAACAGCCCGACCACGTCGCGGTACTCCCGGTAGAGCTGCAACTCCATCTCGGTCTCGTATTTTTCGAGATCCTCTGCGCTCATTCCGGTCCTCCTGTTTCGCACCCCGCCAAGGCCGCGCGGTCAGACGACACCGGCCTCCGTTCCATTCTCTCGCATCTCCTCGTCCTCCCCCGTCAGACCACGGCGGACCACGACGGAGAGACCCGTACGCGTCCCGGTGACGGTCACGAAGGAGAACCGGTGATGCGGGGTGGGACCATGATCGGCGAGCGCCCGCCGATGGGCCGCCGTCACATATCCCTTGTGTACGGCGAAGCCGTACTCGGGATGGACGTCGTCCAAAGAGCGCATCAGCCGATCCCTGGTCACCTTCGCCACGATCGAGGCCGCCGCCACGCACGCGGCCACCTGGTCCCCCTTCCAGATCGCCAGGGACGGCGCGGGGAGACCGGGTACCGGGAAGCCGTCGATCAGCACGTATCCCACGTCGATCCCCAGGCCGGCGACGGCGCGGCGCATTCCCGCGATGTTGCATCTGTGCAGGCCGCGACCGTCGATCTCCTCGGGAGGGATGACGACGACGCTCACCGCCCTGGCCTTCGCCGTGATCAGGTCGTACAGCCGCTCGCGCCTGGCGGGGGACAGCAACTTGGAGTCGCCCAAACCCTCGATCTCGCGCCCGAGGATGACAGCGGCCACCACCAGCGGTCCGGCGCAGGCGCCTCGACCGGCCTCGTCCACACCGGCGACCGGCGTGAACCCTCGCCGAGCCAGTGCACGCTCGTAGCCGTAAAGTCCCGAATCCCGCCGGACGACGCTCGGGCGCGGGCGATACGCAACTGTCATGACGAACAGCAGCGTACGCCCCATTCCGCCCGGGCGGTACGGCTCTGGCCGCGCGACGCCGCCGGTTGTCAGTGGACCTTGGAGAACGTCTCCGGACGGGAGAGGAAACCGAAACGGGAGAACGGCCAGTAGCGGACGAACGCCCGGCCGACCAGGTCGTCCTCCGAGATCGTGCCCTTGTACTGGTCGTCCATGTACGCCCGAGAGTCCCGCGAGTTGTTCCGGTGGTCGCCCATCAGCCAGACCCGGCCCGGGGGAACCTTCACCTCGAACTGCCGCTTCGACGGATAGACGCCGGGATAGAGGTAGACGTCCTCCTCGTCGATCGGCGTCCCGTTCACCGTGATCCGACGTTTGGCGTCGCAGCACTTCACCGTGTCACCGCCGACGCCGATCACCCGCTTGATGGTGTCCTCGCCGTCCCATCCCTTGAAGACCACGATGTCGCCGCGCTCGACGTCTCCGAACGTGTAGGCGAGCTTGTTCACCACGACCCTGTCGTTGATGAGGAGCGTGTTCTCCATCGACTCCGACGGGATGTAGAACGACTGCATCACGAACATGTGCACGAGCAGGGCCACGACCACACCGCCCAGCGTGAACAGGATGGAGTCACGCAGGCCGGAGGGCTTCTTGGCGGGGGGATCCTTCTCTTCGGTCATGGTCACCTGCGGCAGGTTACCGCCTGCGGCGTAGGCGGCGCTTAAGCGCCATCAGGGGGACCGCTCCCGCGAACCCCGCCAGCACCGGGGCGGCGCCGCCCAGCGCTCCGACGGCGTGCAGGGCGGGCTGGTTGAACGTGTCGGGGATCGGCAGCACCTTGGCCCGGTCGAACGGCCACACGATCACGAACGCCCGGCCGATCACCTGGTCCACCGGGATGGTGCCGCCGCCGGGATCGCCCTGGTGGGACCGCGAGTCCAGCGAGACGGACCGGTGGTCGCCCATCACCCAGAGACGGCCCTGCGGCACGGTGACCTCGAAGTTCGACAGCGAGGGCACGTCGCCGGGGTAGAGGTAGGCCTTCTCGTCGAGCGGCGTTCCGTTGACGGTTATCCGCCCCTGGGCGTCGCAGCATTTCACCTTGTCGCCGGGAACCCCGATGACCCGCTTGATGTAGTCCTTCTCGCCGGGGATCACGCCGAAGGAGGTGCCCACCCAGCGGAAGAACCCGACGATCGGGTTCGCGGGCTCCTCATAGGGCACCTCGCCCTCCCAGGAGTCGACCCCCGAGAAGACCACCACGTCGCCGCGCTCGATGTCGCGTACGTGGTAGACGAGTTTGTTGACGAGCACCCGGTCGTTGACCAGCAGGGTGTTCTCCATCGACTCCGACGGGATGTAGAACGCCTGGACCACGAAGGACTTGATGAGCAGGGCCAGCACGAGAGCGACCACGATGAGAACGGGCAATTCCTTCCAGAAGGAACCCTTTTTCTCCCTGCCGTCACCGGCGGCCTGCTGGGTGTCTTCCGCGACCACGTCCACCCCGTCCTCGGCCGGGCGGCGCGTGCCTGACCCCGGTACCTCGCTAGTCATCGCTGTTGAGCCTAGATGATGTCCCTGACGGTAGCTGTCGCCGACTCGGCATCATCGCGGAAAAGAAAATGGCCCGCACCACAGGGGGTACGGGCCACCACCTCGATCGCCTTACTTGGCGGCCGGGACCGCTTCGCGCTTCTCGCGGATGCGAGCGGCCTTACCGCGCAGGTCGCGCATGTAGTAGAGCTTGGCCCGGCGGACGTCACCGCGGGTCAGGAGAACGATCTTCTCGATGACCGGGCTGTGCACCGGGAAGGTGCGCTCGACACCGACGCCGTAGCTGACCTTGCGGACGGTGAAGGTCTCCCGCGCACCGCCACCCTGGCGGCGCAGGACGAAGCCCTTGAACACCTGGATACGGGACCGGTTGCCTTCGACGACGCGGACGTGGACCTCCAGCGTGTCACCCGGACGGAAGGCCGGTACGTCGCTGCGGAGGGCAGCCTTCTCGAGCTCCTGGATCTGCGTGTGCATGACAGCGGTTCCTCATTGACATGGGCGCACGGAGGTCCACCCGGCCGGGCCACAGGCTCGGCGACAAGGGGGACACGCGCGCTTGGCTTGATACGTCTTGGGTGCCGGGTCTCCGCCCGGCCCTGCCGCCACGACACGTCGGCAGCAGCGATTCAGTTTGCCATATCTTCGGCCGTCACGCGAAACGAAGCGCGTGTCACGGCTCACAGAGCGTGCGGATCCCCGCCTGGACCGGCCTTCTCGCGGATTTCCCCGAGAAGCCGCCGGTCGTGCTTGTCGAGGCTGTCCGGATCCAGCCGGGCGAGCAGCTCCGGCCTCTTCTCCGCCGTACGGCGAAGCGCCTCGTCGCGGCGCCAGCGAGCGATCTTCCCATGGTGGCCGGACAGGAGGATCTCCGGCACGTCGTGGCCGCGCCAGGTGGGAGGCTTCGTGTAGACCGGGCCTTCGAGCAGGTTCTCCATCGTCCCCGGCGCGAATGAGTCGTCGGCCACCGAGGCCGCGTTGCCGAGAACGCCGGGCAACAGCCGTCCGACGGCCTCGACCATCACCAGCACGGCCGCCTCACCGCCGGCGAGGACGTAGTCGCCGATGCTCACCTCGTCCACTCGCAGGCGGGAGCCGTACTCGGCCATGACACGGGAGTCGATCCCCTCGTATCTGGCAGGGGTGAACAGCAGCCAGGGCTCCTTGGCGTACTCCAGCGCGACTTCCTGGGTGAAGGGCCGCCCGCTCGGCGTCGGCACGATCATCCTCGGCGCGACGGCACCCTCAGGCGCCGCCTCTCCCCCGGCGGCGGCCGCGCCGACCACGGCGTCGATCGCCTCGCCCCAGATCTCGGGCTTCATCACCATGCCCGGCCCGCCGCCGTACGGCGTGTCGTCCACGGTCCGGTGCACGTCGTGCGCCCAGTCCCGGAGCTGGTGGAGGCGGATGTCGAGGATGCCGCGCTCACACGCCTTGCCCATGAGCGAGACGTCCAGCGGGGCGAAGTACTCCGGGAAGATCGAGATGATGTCGACGCGCATCTATTCGGCCTCGTCGAGGTCCAGCAGCCCGGGGGGCGCGTCGACCACGAGCACGCCCTTCTCCAGGTCGATCTCGGGGACCAGCGCCTTGACGAACGGCACGTACGCCTCGGCGCGGGACGGGCGGCGCACGACGAGCAGATCCTGGCCGTGGTGCAGGACGTCGGCGACCTCACCGACCGGCTCGCCGCCGACGGTGACCACGGTGAGCCCGACCAGCTCGTAGTCGTGGAACTCGTCCGGGTCGCCGGACGGAGGGAGGTCGGCCGAGTCGATCACGAGGAGCGTGCCGCGCAGCGCCTCGGCGGCGTCGCGGTCGTCCACTCCGGCCAGGCTGAGCAGCAGGATGCCCTTGTGCCAGCGGGCGCCCTCGATTTCCAGCGGCCCGGCCGTGGCGGGGTCGGTGGCGAGAGCCGTACCGGGGGCGAAGCGCAGCTCCGGATCATCGGTGCGCACCTCGACGGTGACCTCACCGCGGACCCCGTGCGGTCGGCCGATCCTGCCAACGACTAGCTGCACTTCTCGTCTTCCTCCGATCACGCCGAAAAGCAAGCCGGGGGACCCCCTGACGAGGGTCCCCCGGGTGTGAGGTTCTCCTTAGCGGGCCTCGTTCAGGTCGACCAGGTCGACCCGGACGTACTTGCCGTCGGACAACGCGTTGACGACGGTGCGCAACGCCTTGGCCGTGCGGCCCCCGCGGCCGATGACCTTGCCGAGGTCGTCGGGATGGACCCGGACCTCGAGGACGCGCCCGGTGCGGATGCGACGGGCACGAACCCGGACATCGTCAGGATGCTCGACGATGCCCTTGACCAGATGCTCGAGGGCCTCCTCGAGCACCTCAGGCCTCGCCTTCCGACTTCTCCTCGCCGGCCGGGGCCTCGGTGACATCGGCGGCCTCGTCGGCCTTCACAGGCTTCTTGGCCTTCTTCGGCGTGGTGGCGGCGGCGGCGGTGTCACCGGACAGCGCCTCCTTGGCCGCGGCCTCGTAGAGGGCGTGACGGTCCGGCTTCGGCTCGGCGACCAGGAGCGGCGCCGGGGCGGGCTGGCCCTTGAACTTCTGCCAGTCACCGGTCAGCTTGAAGAGCTTCAGAACCGGGTCGGTCGGCTGCGCGCCGACACCCAGCCAGTACTGCGCCCGCTCGGAGTCGACCTCGATGCGCGAGGGGTTCTCCTTCGGGTGGTACAGACCGATCTCCTCGATCGCCCGGCCGTCACGCTTGGTGCGGCTGTCGGCGACGACGATGCGGTACTGCGCGTTGCGGATCATGCCGAGCCGCTTGAGCTTGATCTTGACTGCCACGGGTGTGGTCTCTCCTGCTTCAGAGCGTGGGTGAGCGGTGTCACATCGAGTGGGGCACGACGCGAACCCGCCCGAGGGACAGGCGCGACCGGCGGGGTTGAGAGGGCACCCGCGTGGTCACGATGTTCCAACATGACATTCTGCCAGACGATCCGGGGTGCTTGGCGAAATCCCGGTGTGTGCCGGACACGAACAAAACCCTGAGGTCAGGCATCCAACATGGCATGGAGCGAACCAACCGTACATCCCGTGCCATGACGATCTCCGTGGCGGTCGCGAGCCTGGCGTTCGTCGCCGCCTGCGGCGCCGCGGACGCCCGGACCGCCGGCGCCGTCTCCGCGGGTGCGGGCACCCCGGCGGCCGTTTCCGCGGACGTCCCCGCGGCCGCTTCGGCAGGCGTCCCCACGGCCGTTTCGGCGGGCGTCCCCGCGACGGTTCCGGACCTGCCCGGGAAGGCGACCGTGCCGGTGACCTCGCCGCCGGGAACGGCCGCGCTCGGGACCGGGCCGGGAACGGCCGCGCTCGGGGCCGGCGCGGCGGCCCCCGCCGCGCCGAAGAGGTGCCGCACCGACGCGCTGAGTGCGCGGATCGGCACGGCGGACGCGGGGGCGGGCCAGCGGTACGCGCCGCTGGTCCTCACCAACACCGGGTCACGGCCCTGCTGGGTCTACGGTTTCACCGGCCTGATCATGATCGACGGGAACGGCGACGCGCTGCGCACCAGGACCCGCAGGGAGAGCGTCCAGCCGCGCCGGGTCACGCTCCGGCCCGGAGCCGGCGCCCACGCACGCCTGCACTGGACCGTGGTGCCGACCGGGAAGGAGACCACCTGTCCCCGGTCGGCGCGGCTGATGATCATCCCGCCGGACGAGGTCGCGCACCTCGAGATCCCCTTCGACGCCATGGTGTGCGGCGACGGAAGGATCGACGTCAGGCCGATGGAGCCGGGAACCCGGCTCTGATCACTTCTTGGGGAACTTCAGCTTCGACGGGTCGAACCCGGGCGGCAGCTCCAGCCCAGGCGGGAGCTGGCCCGCGCCCAGCTTGCCGAGCGCTCCGAGGCCCGGCGTGCCGGTCGAGCCGTCCGGGCCGTCCGGGCCGGACGCCGCGCCCGACTTGGCCTGCGCGGCCTTGCGGGGGTCGCCGCTGACGCGGCGGCCCTTCTTGGCCTTCTGCGCCTTCTGCGCCTTGCCCCGACCACCCGGCATGCCCGGGATGCCCAGGCCCTGCGACATCCGCTTCATCATCTTCTGCGCGTCGAAGAAGCGGACGACGAGGCTGCTCACCTCGGTGACCGTGACACCGGAACCCTTGGCGATGCGGGCCCGGCGCGAGCCGTTGATGATCTTGGGGTCGTGCCGCTCGCCGGGGGTCATGGAACGGATGATCGCGGCGATGCGGTCGAGGTCCCGGTCGTCGACCTGGTTGAGCTGGTCGCGCATCTGCCCCATGCCGGGCATCATGCCGAGCAGGTTCTTGATCGGGCCCATCCTGCGGACCATCATCATCTGCTCGAGGAAGTCGTCGAGCGTGAAGCCGTCGCCGGAGGCGAGCTTGCCCGCCATCTTGGCGGCCTCGGCCTCGTCGAACGTCTTCTGTGCCTGCTCGATCAGGGTGAGGATGTCACCCATGTCGAGGATCCGGCCGGCCATGCGGTCCGGGTGGAAGGCGTCGAAGTCCTCGAGCTTCTCACCGGTGGACGCGAACATGATCGGACGGCTCGTGATGTGCCGCACCGACAGCGCGGCACCGCCGCGGGCGTCGCCGTCGAGCTTGGTGAGCACGACGCCGTCGAAGCCGACGCCGTCCATGAACGCCTGGGCGGTGCTCACCGCGTCCTGGCCGATCATCGCGTCGACGACGAACAGCACCTCGTCGGGGCTGACCGCGTCACGGATGTCCGCGGCCTGCTTCATCATCTCCTGGTCGATGCCCAGGCGGCCGGCGGTGTCGATGACCACGATGTCGTGCTGCTGCCGCTTGGCGTGGTCGATCGACTGCCGGGCGACCGCGACGGGGTCGCCCACGCCGTTGCCGGGCTCGGGCGCGTAGACCGCGGCGCCCGCGCGCTCGGCCACCACGGCGAGCTGCTGGACCGCGTTGGGCCGCTGCAGGTCACAGGCCACGAGCAGCGGCGCGTGCCCCTGGTCACGCAGCCACTTGGCGAGCTTGCCCGCGAGCGTCGTCTTACCGGCACCCTGCAGACCCGCGAGCATGATGACGGTCGGCGGGGTCTTGGCGTAGCGGAGCCGCCGGGTCTCACCGCCCAGGATCTCGATCAGCTCGTCGTTGACGATCTTGACGACCTGCTGGGCGGGGTTCAGCGCCTGGGAGACCTCGGCCCCGCGCGCCCGCTCCTTGACCTGGGCGACGAATGCCTTGACCACCGGCAGCGCGACGTCCGCCTCGAGCAGGGCGATGCGGATCTCGCGGCAGGTCGCGTCGATGTCGGCGTCGGAAAGCCTGCCCTTGGACCGCAGGGAGGAGAAGACCGAAGTCAGCCGGTCGGAAAGCGTCTCGAACACGTGTTTGGCCAGCCTCGAAGCGAGTGGACGGTAAAGAGCTCGCGTCCCAGCCTAGCCGCCCGTGCGGCATGCGTGCCCGAGCCCATGTCGCGTCACCATCCTCCGCCGCTGCCGACATGGGTGGTGAGGGCGTGCTCGACCAGGGTGATGAGCGTGTGCTTGACCGATTCCCGGCTACGGGCGTCGGTCCGTACGACGGGGACGCGAGAGGAGAGCGTGAGCGCCTCCCTGAGCTCGTCCTCGGTGTGGCCGTACTGCCCGTCGAAGCCGTTGACGCCGACGACGAACGGGAGCTGGGCCTCCTCGAAGTAGTCAACCGCGGGGAAGCTGTCCGCCAACCGCCGCGTGTCCACCAGCACCACGGCACCGATCGCGCCGCGTACGAGGTCGTCCCACATGAACCAGAAGCGATGCTGACCCGGCGTACCGAACAGGTAGAGGATCAGGTCCTGGTCCAGGGAGACCCGGCCGAAGTCCATCGCCACGGTCGTCGTGGTCTTGTGCGGTACCAGCCCGACGTCGTCGATGTCCTTGGACGCGTCGGTCATCACCGCCTCCGTCGTGAGCGGCACGATCTCCGAGACCGCTCCGACGAAGGTGGTCTTGCCCACACCGAAACCGCCCGCCACCACGATCTTCGTCGAGGTCAGACCCCGCTGAGAGCCATGGCTAGAGCCTGCGAAGTCCACTGAGCACCCTTTCAAGCAAGTTCAGATCAGGCTTACCCGCGTCGAGCTGCGGCTGGTGCACGTGCACCAGCCCCTCCGCCGCCATGTCCGCGATCACGACGCGGACCACGCCCAGCGGGATCCGCAGCATCGCCGACACCTCCGCCACCGATCTCACCTGGCGGCACAGCGAGCTGATCGCGCGGTGTTCCGGCGGCCTGCCGGACAGGTCGAGATGCGTGGACGTGGCCGAGGAGACGAGCGCCTCCAGAGCGAGTTGCATGCGCGGAGCCGTGCGGCCTCCCGTCACCGTGTACGGGCGCACCGGCGAGGAGGGCTCCTGGGGAAGCGGGGCGCCGCCGTACGGCTGCCCCCATTGGTCCACCGTCAGCCCCTCGGGTGCGATGCCTGGAGTTCCGCACGTACGGCGGGGGTGAGTACCTGCCCCGCACGATCCACCAGCAGCGTCATCTGGTAGGCCACCAGGCCCATGTCGCTTTCGGCCGAGGCGAGCACCGCGAGACACGAGCCGTCGCTGATGGACATGATCAGGAGCAGCCCGCGCTGCATCTCGACCACCGTCTGGTTGACCGGGCCGCCCTCGAACACCCGCGACGCGCCCTGCGTCAGGCTGATCAACCCGGCGGCGACCGCGGCGAGCTGGTCCGCCCGGTCCTTGGGGAACCCATCGGAGTACGCCAGCGGCAGGCCGTCCGCCGACACCACCACCGCGTGCGCGACGCCGGGGACGGATCCCACGAAGTCGCTGATCAGCCAGTTGATGCCGCGAGCTCCCTGGCTCAGCTCTCTCATGCGTCCTCCACATTCTTGGGCCCGGGATATCCCTGGTCCTCGCTCAGTTCGCCTCTGGTCACCGCGCGGCCCTGCTGTACGCCGCGTTGCAGGCTGGAGAGCCGGCTGCGCATGCGGTCGGGGGACAGCGCGGGCGGCGGGGAGGCCGCCGGCCCGGCCGAGCCGACGGAGCCGCCGGAGCCGCCGGAGCCGACGGAGCCGGGAACGAGGTTGGCCCTGGGCACCCGCTTGGGCAGGCCCGAGGACGTGTTCCCCTCCCAGGACGGTTTCCGCACCGCGGCGTCGGCGGCCTGCCAGCCCGCCTCCACGTTCTCCTGCTGCCGCCATTCCGGCCCCGTCTCCGACGGGGGCACGCGCTGGAACCACGCGGACTCCACCGAGGCGAAGATCGGCAGGAACTCCTCCTGCTGGCGTTCCTCGACGGGCGTGTTGCGCAACGCGGGCAGCGGACCTGTCGCGTCGTCGAACTCGTGCTCCTGGCGGCGGGGCCGCATCCGGATCTGGGTGTCCTGAGGAGGAATGGACGAGATCGCGGGCGGCGGCGCGTGCCAGCCGACCTGGGGAGGAGGCGCGCCCCACTCGGGCTGGGGGGCGGTCGGCGCGCCCCAGACGGGCTGCGGATCATGCTGGGGCGTCCACGCGGAGGGAAAGCCGTTCGGGTGCGCGGCCACGGCGGGCTGCGCGATCACGGGTTCCGGCAGCAGGACCATGGCGGTGAGCCCGCCGTCGCCGTGCGGCCTGATCTGGACGCGGATGCCGTTGCGCAACGCGAGACGGCCGACCACGAACAGGCCCATGCGGCGGGACACCGACACGTCCACGACCGGCGGGTTGGCGAGTCGCCAGTTGGTCTCCGCGATCTCCTCGACGGTCATCCCGATGCCGGTGTCGGTGATCGAGACCATCATCCCGCCGCCGTCGATGCGGTTGCCCGACACGATCACACGGCTGTCCTTGGGAGAGAAGGCCAGGGCGTTCTCGACCAGCTCGGCGAGCAGGTGGATGACGTCGTTGACGGCCTGCCCGACGAGCGCGACGTCGGACGGCATGTTGATCACTACGCGCTCGTAGCCCTCGACCTCGGAGAGCGAGGCGCGGACGACGTCGGTGACCTCGACCGGCTGGCTCCACCGGCGGGCGGGCTCCTGGCCCGCGAGGACCAGCAGGTTCTCACTGTTACGGCGCATGCGGGTCGCCAGGTGGTCCAGCTTGAACAGGTTCCCGAGACGGCCCTCGTCCTGCTCGCCCTGCTCCAGCCCGTCGATCAGGGCGAGTTGCCGCTCCACCAGCGTCTGGGTGCGGCGGGACAGGTTCACGAACATGGCGCTGATGTTGCTGCGCAGCTGGGCCTCGTCACCGGCGAGCCGGATCGCCTCGCGGTGGACCTCGTCGAAGGCCCGCGCCACCTCGCCGACCTCGTCGGCCGAGGCGACACCGATCGGCTGGACCGCGGGCGGGCCGCCCATGCCCTCGGACTCGCGCAGCCGCTGGACCGTCTCGGGCAGCCGGTGCCCGGCGATCTCCAGCGCCTCGCGGCGCAGCCGCCGCAGTGGCAGTACGAGCGAGCGGGCCATGATGGTGGTGATGAGCACGACGAACAGCAGGACCGCGACGACGAGCGTGATGTTGAGCACCGCGACGCTACGGGCGTCCTGCTGGAAGGTGAGGCTCTTCGCGATGACGGACTTGGTCAGCGCGTCGCCGACCTTCTGCATGCTGTCGATCCGGTCGCTGATCGCGTCGAACCACCGCGTCTCGTCGGATCCTCTGCGGTCGAGTGCCCGGACCGGCTGCCCGGCCTTGGCCATGCCGAGGGCGCGTTCGGTCAGGAAAGCGGCGCGGTCGACCTTCTGGCCGGTCACGGTGTCGCTGTAGAGCTGGCGCTGGCCGGTGCTCGCCTCCGCGAAGAATCCGCTGAGCTCGCTCTCCTGCCCCGCGCGCGCGGAGGTGAAGGCGTCCATCTCGGCGGGGTCGAACTGCTGCCTGGCCAGCCCGACGGCCAGCAGCGCACGCTGCTTCGACACCGCTTCCTTGGCGCGGACGAGTGAGCCGAGCGCCTTGATGCTCGCGTTGAGCTCCTCGTCCACGACACCCTCCGCGGCCGTGTCGTACAGCCGCAGGAGGTCGGAGATGACGATGGAGTACTTGGTGAGGGACGGCAGCGGCGGCAGCGAGCTTTCCAGCACGATCTCCCGCAGCGCGGCCATCTCGCCCAGGCGGCCGTTGGCGCGGACGACCTCCTGCCGGCCGAGGTCGCCGAACACCTCGGTCGCGGCCTGCATCTTGATGCGTACCTGTTCGACCGCGGTGTTGACGGTGCCCTGCTGGGTGCGGATCGGTGTGAGGTAGCCGCCGCCGCGTCGGCCGGCGGCGATGTAGCGGATCGACAGGTCCCGTTCGAGCTGGAGCTCGTGCGTCAGGTTTCCGACGCTGCCGACCAGGTCGATCGCCTGCCGTACGCGCTGGTATTCGGCGGCGGTGCTGATCGAGCTGGTCACCCGGAAACCGCCGAGAAGCATCGCGACCACGGTGGGCAGCACGATCAGCGCGAGGAGCCGGGTGCGCACGCGCCAGTTCTTCAGGGCCCACTGGTTCCCGGTCGCCGGTTCCGGCGGCTGTGTGCTCGCGGTGGGCGCACCGCCGGCGACCGGCTCGCCGGGCGGCTGGAGCTCGGCGCGGCGACCGCTCTCGATCGTTGCTGTCCTCACAGGTCGCAACCTCTCGCGCTGGTCTTTCCAGAAGGACTTTCAGGGGATTCGCTCGGGAAGCCTGCCACGAGTCCGGGGCAATTTGAGCACAAAGCGACGAGATTGACCAACCACTCGATCTCCTTCAAACGTTCCAAAGACCGCCTGGATGGCGAGGAAGCGATGCGGAGAGAGCGATATCCAGGGAGGATTACGCACAGCGACACATGACCGAATCTCGCCCCGGCCGCGAAACCGGTCCAAATCCCTGCACGCAGGGTTATGGACATAGTGGATTTATTGACAAGTTTGGCGACATAGGCGACTTATTCCGCGTTAGGACGTTTTGCCTGCTGTACGCTTCTCGCCCGTCGCCCGTCTTCCGCGATCTTCACACCGGTCGGGCACACTTCCTTCCCCAGCCAAGGAGACTCCATGCGACTTATGGGTCGGACCTTCGCCGTCGGTGTCGTGGCCGCGCTCGCGCTCACGGCATGCGGCGGTTCAGATACGGACACCTCCTCCTCGTCGAACGGCGCCGCCGCGAGCGGAGGACTCGAGAAGACCACGCTGGTCGTCGCCACCATCCCGGTCCCGGACATCGCTCCGCTGCAGGTCGCGATCGACCGCGGCTTCTTCAAGGCCGAGGGCCTCGACGTCAAGACCGAGGTCGTCGCCGGTGGCGCGGTGGGCATCCAGAAGCTGCTGGGCGGGAGCATCGACCTCACGCTCGGCGCCTACATCGGCACCTTCCTCGCCCAGGAGAAGGGCGCCGGCAAGTTCAAGTACGTCGCCGACAGCTACGGCGCCGCGCCCGGAGCCTTCGTCCTCATGGTCAAGAAGGACTCTCCGATCAAATCCGCGGCCGATCTCCGAGGCAAGAAGATCGCGGTCAACACGTTCAAGAACGTGAGCCAGATGACCGCCGAAGTGCAGATGAAGGTGGCCGGAGTAACGGCCACGCAGGACCAGTTCGTGGAGAAGGCCTATCCGGACATGCCCGCGGCTCTGGAAAACGGTCAGGTCGATGCCGCGGCTATGGTCGAGCCGTTTATCACCGTGGAATCCAAGGCGGGCGGAAGAATCATCGCCGACGCCATGGCCGGACCGACCCAGGACCTCCCTGTCGCCGGCTGGCTGACCACAGAAACGGTCGCCGATAAATACCCGAAGACCATGGCCGCATTCCAGCGCGCGCTCGGAAAGGCGCAGGAACTCGTGGCGAACGACCGAAAGATCGTGGAAGAGGTCCTGCCGAATTACACCAAGATCGACGCGGCGACCGCGGCGGTGATCGCCCTCGGCTCCTACCCCACGTCGCTGAGCGAGACGCGGCTCCAGCGGGTGGTGGACCTGATGAAGGAGTACAACTACCTGAAGACCGACCTCGACGTGAAGTCCATGATCCTGGCGCCTCCCGCCGCCTGACAGTGACGATCACACGATCATGAACTACGCACGAGTGCTCCGCGGCGTCGTGGGCGCCGCGGGGTTCCTCGCCGCCGCCGAGCTCGTCGGCATGAGCGGGCTGGTGGACGACCGGTTCCTGCCGCGCATGTCCACGGTGCTCGCCGGCGCGGCCGGCCTGGTCACCGACCAGGACTTCCTCGCCGACGCCGGGGCCACGCTCACCGTCTGGTTCCTCGGGCTCCTGCTCACGGTCGCGGTGGCCGTACCCGCCGGGCTGCTGCTCGGCACCCTGCCGCGGGCCGAGGCGGCGGTGCGCCCACTGATCGAGTTCCTCCGCCCGATCCCGTCCGTCGCGGTCATCCCGCTGGCCATCCTGCTCTTCAGCGACAACCTGAACCTCAAGCTGGCCGTCATCGTGTACGCGTCGTCCTGGCCCGTACTGATCAACACCATCTACGGCCTGAAGGACGTCGACCCGCTCGCCAA
Organism: Microtetraspora sp. AC03309; assembly: GCF_020826795.1. Classification (NCBI taxonomy): domain Bacteria; kingdom Bacillati; phylum Actinomycetota; class Actinomycetes; order Streptosporangiales; family Streptosporangiaceae; genus Microtetraspora; species Microtetraspora sp. AC03309. The sequence goes on from NZ_JADDIL010000006.1 coordinate 96,339, forward strand.
GGAGACCCTGCGCAGTTTCGGTTTCGGTCCCCTCCCCGTCCTGGCCAGGGTGGCCCTGCCCAGCGCCGCCCCGTTCATCGCCACCGGGATCCGCGTCGCGTCCGGCATCGCGATCATTTTGGCCATCAGCGCGGAGCTGATGGCCGGAGGGTCCGAGGGCATCGGGATCTACATCACCGAGGCGGCGAGCGGAAGCCGCGTCGACCTCATGCTGGCCGCCACCCTGTGGGCCGGCCTGTTCGGCGTCGTCGCCGACTCCGTGATGGTGGCGCTGGAACGCCGCCTGTTCCGCTGGCACCACGTCCGCACCGGAGGAGCCCGATGAACGTCGTCAAGGCTCTCGGCCGCCTCTGGCTCGTGCCGGTCGCGCTCGTGGCGTGGGAGGTCGTCACGCGCGTGGCGGAGCAGCCGTTCTTCCCTCCCCCGTCGGCCATCCTGGCGCGAATGTACGAGCTCTGGTTCTCCGGACCGCCCTCGCACCTCCTGCTGACGGACGGCGCGCTCGCCGACCTCGGCCCCAGCCTGGCCCGGCTGTTCACCGGCTGGCTGGTGACCGCGGTCATCGGCATCGCCGCCGGGATCGCGATCGGGTGCTCGCCCCGGCTGTCGGACTACGTCGACCCGCTGATCCAGTTCGGCCGGGCCGTGCCCCCGCCGCTGCTCGTGCCGTTCTTCCTGGCCCTGCTGAAGCTCGGCACCCCGGCCCAGCTCGCCACCATCGTCTTCGGGGTGATCTGGCCGATCCTGCTCAACACCATCGACGGCGCGCGTACGGTCGACCGCCAGCACCTGGAGACCGCGCGCATCTTCGGCTTCTCCGCGGCCCAGCGGTTGTGGCAGGTCATCCTGCCCTCCGCGATGCCCAAGATCTTCGCGGGGCTGCGGCTGGCGCTCTCCCTCGCGCTGATCCTCATGGTGATCGCCGAGATCTTCGCGGGCACCGACGGGATCGGCTACCGGCTGCTCTACACGCAGCGCAGCTACCTCTACCCCGACATGTGGGGCTGCATCGTGCTGCTCGGCCTGCTCGGCTACCTGCTCAACTCAGCGTTCCTGCTGGTGGAACGGCGCGTTCTGGCCTGGCATCGAGGTGCCAGGCAGACTACCTAGGAAGGTCCCGTGCTCGAGATCACCGATCTGGTCCACTCGTACGGCTCGCACCGCGTACTCGGCGGCGTGAGCTTCTCCGTGGCCGAGGGCGAGCTGGTCAGCGTCGTCGGCCCCTCGGGGTGCGGGAAGTCCACCCTGCTGCGATCCGTCGCCGGGCTCATCCGGCCGTCGGGTGGGCGGATCACGCTCGGCGGCGAGCCCGTCGAACGCACGCCCGACAACCTGGCGATCGTCTTCCAGGACTACAGCCGGTCCCTGTTCCCGTGGATGTCCGCGGCCAACAACGTCGCCCTGCCGCTGCGGCGCAAGGGGATGGACCGGAGGCGGCGCAGGGAGGCCGCGATGACGGCCCTCGAACAGGTCGGCCTGGCCGACGCGGGCGGGAAGTTCCCGTGGGAGATGTCCGGAGGCATGCAGCAGCGCGTCTCCATCGCGCGGGCGCTCGCCTACCGGCCATCGCTGCTGCTCATGGACGAGCCGTTCGGATCCGTGGACGCGCAGACCCGCGAGGACCTGGAGGACCTGGTCCTGAACGTCTGCGCCCACCACGGGATCACCATCCTGTTGATCACCCACGACATCGACGAGAGCGTGTACGTCGGTGACCGGGTCATCGTCCTCACGCGGTCCCCGACGCGCGTCGCCGCCGACCTGGAGATCGGCCTCGGCCGTTCGCGCGACCAGATCGCGACCAGGCAGCTCGACGCCTTCGTCCGGCTGCGCGCCGAAGTGGGCCGTCTCGTCCGGGGCGGTCACACCGCCACCCCCGCCTCAGTTCTGGAGAAGCATTGATCGACTCCACCGGCCCCATCTGGGACGCCATCATCGGCCTCTCGCGGTTCGGCGCCCTGGCCACCATGGCCGAGCTGGGCTGCGCGGACCATCTGGCCGCCGGCCCGCTCAGCGTCACGGACCTGGCCGCCGCCTGCGGCGCGCACGCCCCGTCGCTTGACCGGGTGATGCGCGAGCTCGCGGCGATGGGCGTGGTGCGCACGGTCTCCCCCCAGGTCTACGAGCTCACCGAGGCCGGCGGCATGCTGCGCGGCGACGTGCCCGGCAGCATGCGCCCCGCCGTACGGGTGATGGCCGAGGCGGGTTACTGGCACGCGCTGGGCACACTCCCTGAGTCCGTACGGCGCGGCCGTTCCGTGTTCGTGGAGCAGTACGGGCCGTACTACGACTACCTGGCGGAACGGCCCGAGGCGGCGCGGAACTTCAACGCCTACATGGCCACCCGTGCGGCGCCGATCGAGGCGGCGCTCGCCGGCGGCTACGACTTCTCCGGGGTGAAGACCCTCGTGGACGTCGCCGGAGGGAAGGGGCACCTGCTGGCCGCGGTGCTCGACGCCTACCCGGCCGTGCGCGGCGTGCTCTTCGATCTGGACCACGTGGTCGAGGACGCCCGGGAGCCGCTGGACGCGCGGGGTCTCGGCGACCGGTGCGAACTCGTCGGCGGTGACTTCTTCCAGGGGGTGCCCGCCGCCGACGCCTACCTGCTGGCCAGCATCATCCACAACTGGGACGACGACGCGGCCCTGCGGATCCTGGGCAACGTCCGTGAGGCGATGACCGCGGACGGCAGGGTGCTGCTGCTGGAGATGGTGCTGCCCGACGACGACTCGCCGCACATCGGCAAGGAGATCGACCTGCGGATGCTCACGCTGTTCGCGGGCGGCAGGGAACGGACCCGCGGCGAGTACGCGGCGCTGCTCGCCGCGTCGGGCTTGTCGGTCTCGCGCGTGGTGCCGCTCCCCGCCGGGGCGAGCCTGATCGAGGCCCTGCCCGTCTAGGGTCCGTCTCTCTCCGGCGGGCCGTCCCCGTGGATCGTCCCGTGGGTCGTCGCTGCGGCGATCCACGGGGCCCGGCCGGGAGCACGCGCGCGCGTCGCCGATCTCGGGCAGAGAGCCCCTCCGACGCGCCCCCGAAGGGCATAACTCGAAAAAATAGGACCACAACAGGAATTCATCCGGCCCGAAACCGGCGCGATTTGTGGAACGGTCCAAAGCAGCAAGTGATAGCAACCGGGATATCTTCGGCATCTATCGCGCTTCGCCTGGCATCTACCCAGTTAGGTGACAAAAGCCAGATCTGGGGATCTTTCGCAGGCCCGAAGCTCGGGGGAGCCTGGCCGCCGCTTCCCGCGTACGGGGCTGAACGGGCGAGGCGGATGAGGCGGATGACACCGCCGGCCGGGGCGGACGCGTGGCGGACGCGCACCCCGGCCGTTCGAGCGCACGTCTCGCCGGGACTCCGGCCGTTCGCGCGCTCGCGTACCGGGCCCCGGTCAGCGGCCGCCCCAACCGGGTACGGCGACACGCATCGTCAGGGCGTGCTCGACCAGAGTGATGAGCGTGGTCTTGACCGACTCCCGCGTACGCGCGTCGGTGCGGACGATGGGCACGTGCGGCGACAGGCTCAGGGCCTCGCGTACCTCGTTCTCGCTGTGCGGGTACTGCCCGTCGAAGCCGTTGACGCCGACGACGAACGGGAGCTGGGCCTCCTCGAAGTAGTCGACCGCGGGGAAGCTGTCCGCCAGCCGCCGCGTGTCCACCAGCACCACCGCGCCGATCGCGCCACGCACGAGGTCGTCCCACATGAACCAGAAGCGATGCTGACCCGGCGTACCGAACAGGTAGAGGATCAGATCCTGGTCCAGGGAGACCCGGCCGAAGTCCATCGCCACGGTCGTCGTGGTCTTGTGCGGTACCAGCCCGACGTCGTCGATGCCGGCGCTGGCGTCGGTCATCACCGCCTCGGTCGTGAGCGGCATGATCTCCGAGACCGCGCCGACGAAGGTGGTCTTGCCCACACCGAAACCGCCAGCCACCACGATCTTCGTCGAGGTCAGGCCCCGCTGAGAGCCATGGCTAGAGCCTGCGAAGTCCACTGAGCACCCTTTCAAGCAAGTTCAGATCCGGCTTACCAGCCTCCAACTGCGGCTGGTGCACGTGCACCAGCCCCTCCGCCGCCATATCGGAGATCACCACGCGGACCACGCCCAGCGGGATCCGCAGCATCGCCGAGACCTCCGCCACGGACCTGATCTGGCGGCACAGCGAGACGATCGCCTGCCGCTCTGGCGTGAGCGTGGACAGATCCTGGTGAGTCGAGGTCGCGGAGGACACGAGTGCCTCCATCGCGAGTTGGAGACGCGGTGCCGTACGCCCACCGGTCACCGCGTAGGGGCGCACCAGTGAACTCGGTTCCGCCGGCCCCGGTTGAGGAATCGGGTTCGTCCCGCCATAGTGCCGGTGGGCGTCGTCCACCGGCGGGTAGGGCTCATCCGTCCAGCCGCCGCCTGCCACAACGTCCTCCTGTCATCACCTTTATCTGGGCTGGGACGCCTGGAGCTCGGCGCGTACCGCGGGGGTAAGCACCTGTCCCGCACGATCCACCAGCAGCGTCATCTGGTACGCCACCAGACCCATGTCGCAGTCCGCGGACGCGAGCACCGCGAGACACGACCCGTCACTGATCGACATGATCAGGAGCAGCCCGCGCTGCATCTCGACCACCGTCTGCGTGACCGGGCCGCCCTCGAACACCCGCGACGCGCCCTGCGTCAAACTGATCAACCCGGCGGCGACCGCCGCCAGCTGGTCCGCCCGGTCCTTGGGGAACCCATCGGAGTACGCCAGCGGCAGGCCGTCCGCCGACACCACGACCGTGTGAGCCACGCCGGGCACGTTGTTCACAAAGTCAGTGATCAGCCAGTTGATGCCGCGAGCCGCCTGGCTCATCTCCCTCATGCGTCCTCCTTGTCAGTGTCCGGGCCGCCGCCGGTCATCGGCGTCGCCCCCGGATAACCCTGGTCACCGCTGACCTCTCCTCGCGCCACCGCGCGTCCCTGCCGGATGCCCTGCTGGAAGCTCGACAGCCGGTTGCGTACGCGGTCGGGCGAGATCGAGGGAGCGGGTGGCGGGGGTGCCGGAGCCGCCGCCGACGCCCCACTGGAGGCGATCGCCGACGCGGAACCCGGGACCAGGTTGGCCTTGGGGACCCGCTTGGGCAGACCGGAGGAGGTGACTCCCCCGAGCGACGGGTCGCTGGCGGCCTTGGCGGCCTGCCAGCCGGCGTCGGCGGGGGACGACCATTGCCGTGCTTCCAGCGGATTGGTCTCCATGCCGGACTTCTTCTCGGGCTCTTCGGTCCCCGGCTCGACCTTCTTGAACCAGTCGGACTCGACCGCCGCGAAGATCGGCAGGAACTCCTCCGGCTGGTCCTCCATCGGCGAGGTCCGTACGACGGGCAGGGGGCCGGTGTTGTCCACATCCGGCTCGAACGCCCCGCGCGGAGCTGCCGGCCAGCCGCCCGAGTCTCCCGGCGGGCTGGGCCAGGAGGAGCTGCCGGGCGCGGGCAGGTGACCCGGCCACGGCGTGTCCACGGGAGCGCCGGTGGCCTTGCCACGCTCGAACGGGGGCGGGTCGAAGGGGTTGCGCGCGAACGGCTCCGGCTCCGGGGCCGCGCCCGCGCCGAACGCGTTCTTCGCGAAGGGGTCCGCGTCCGAGCCCTGCTCGAACGGAGGCGGGTCGAACGGGCTGCGCGCCGGAGCGGGCGGCGGGTCGAACGGGTTCCGCGTGGCCGCCGGCGGGTCGAACGGGTCGCGGGCCGTCTGGGGCGCGTCGAACGCGTCACGCGCGAACGGCTCCGGCTCCGGGGCCGCGCCCGCGCCGAAGGCGCTCTTGGCGAACGGCTCCTTGTCCCGTCCGAACGTGTCGAACGGGCCACGCTCGAACGGGTCCGCGCCCGGGGTGCCGACACCCGGCGCGTCCGACCCGATCACCGGCGTACGCGGCGGGGCGTCGAAGGACGTCGGGCTGGCCAGCGCCGGGGCCCCGCCGAACTGGGCGGCGGGGTCGGCCGGCGGCATGCCCGGGAAGGCCGGGCCGGCCTGGGCGAGCAGCGCCTCGGGCAGGAGCACCATGGCGGTGAGGCCGCCCGCGTCCTGCTGACGGAGCTGCACCCGGATGCCGTGGCGCAACGCGAGGCGGCCGACCACGAACAGGCCCATGCGGCGGGACACCGACACGTCCACGACCGGCGGGTTGGCGAGTCGCCAGTTGGCCTGGGCGAGCTCGTCCGCGGTCATGCCGATGCCCAGGTCGCTGACGGAGATCATGAGACCGCCGCCGTCGATCCGGTTGCTCGACACGACGACCTTCGTCTCGCGGGGGGAGAACGAGATCGCGTTCTCGACCAGCTCCGCGACGAGGTGGACGACGTCGTTGACGGCCTGGCTGACGACCGCGCCGCCCGCCGACACCTGGAGGCTCACTCGCTCGTAGTTCTCGACCTCGGAGAGCGAGGCGCGGACGACGTCGACGACCGGGACCGGCTGGCCCCACCGGCGGGCGGGCTCCTGGCCCGCGAGGACCAGCAGGTTCTCACTGTTACGGCGCATGCGGGTCGCCAGGTGGTCCAGCTTGAACAGGTTCCCGAGACGGCCCTCGTCCTGCTCGCCCTGCTCCAGCCCGTCGATCAGGGCCAGCTGCCGCTCCACCAGCGTCTGGGTGCGGCGGGACAGGTTCACGAACATCGAGTTGACGGCGCTTCGCAGCTTGGCCTCGTCGCCCGCCAGCCGGATCGCTTCCTGGTGGACCTCGTCGAAGGCCCGGGCGACTTCACCGATCTCGTCGCGTGTGTTGACCTGGATGGGCGCGACCTCGACCTTGACCGAGTCGTCCTGCGCCTCGCGCAGCATCTGGACCGTGCGCGGCAGCCGCGAACCGGCGATCTCCAGCGCCTCGCGGCGCAGTCGCCGCAGCGGCCGGGTGAGCGATCCGGCGACCGCCGTGGTGATCAGCAGCATCAGGCCGAGGAGCAGGAGGATCGCGGAACCGGAGATGATCGCCCGGCGCTGCTCGTCGTCCGCCAGGGTCTGCGTCTGCGTCACGACGGACCCGGCGAGGCGCTGCTCGACGATGTTCATCTTGTCCACGGTCGTGGTCATCGTCTCGAACCACAGGCGCAGGTCGTCGCCCCTGCGGGTGCGGTCCAGGTCGATGATCCGGTTGTACTCGCGCATCTGGGCCAGCGCGCCGGCTCGGAGGGAGTACGCCTTCTCGATCTGGAAGCCCTTGACCGTCTGGGTGTAGAACTTGACGTCCTCGGAAGAGGCTTCCTTCTGGAAGGTCTCGAAGTTGCTGTCCTGCGCCTGGCGGGCTCCGAGGAAGTCGGAGAGGTCGTCGTAGGTGAGCGCCTTCTCGGCGATTCCGACGGTGAAGATGCCTCGCTGGCGGGCGACCTGCTCCTTGGCCCGGCTGAGCGCGCCGAGGGCGATGCCGTCGGCGAACAGGCGGTCGCTACCGGTGGCGGACCGCAGTTCGTCGCCCAGCGCGTTGAACGCCTCGATCATGGTCGTGTACGTGCCGAGAACGGCTCGGGCGGGCACGCCGCTGGAGACGAACTGCTTCCGGAGGCCGGTGAGGCCCTCCATCCAGCGCTCGATCTCCTCGACCCGGTTGCGGACACGGGCGGAGTGGCCGCTGTCGAGCTGCGCGATGGTGTCGGCGACCTTCTTCCTCGCCTTGTCCACGTCCTGCTGCGCGTTGCGCACCTGGGCCAGCCGGGCCGGCCTGCGGCCGGTCGCCGTGTACCAGGCGGTGTAGTCACGTTCCATCGCGACCTCGTGCGAGAGGCCGCTGACCGCCTGGACCAGGCCCGCCACCTCGTTGAGGCGCCGGTATTGGACCGATGTGTTGACCGCGTCGGCAAGCTGGATGCCACCGAGTAGCACACCGACGACCGTGGGAAGCAGGATGAGCGCGACGAGACGCGACCTCACCCTCCAGTTCCCCAGCCGGAACCAGCCGCCGTCCCCTGAGGCGCGCCTGGACGCGGTGTCGGAGGCCGGCCTCGATACCGGTACGGCCTCCGGCTCTGGGGCAGCCTTGGGTTCTTGAGTACTCACGGGTTTTCGCAACCTCTTGCCGAAGCTCATATACGCGCAGCTATGGCCCTCAGCCGCGTGGCGGCTGTGATGCCTGGGACGTCATTGAAGCGAGGGTAATTGGAACACACCATTACCAGATCGGCCAAACGTGCACCGCGCGCAGTCGTGACCTTATTCCCACAGAACGGGATGTATAGGACCGCATTTGGGTCAGCCCAAGTGATCAAAATCGGCTGATCCTGTCGTTGTAACGGTCCCGGCGCCCCCCCAGAAGGGAGGCGCCGGGTCACATGTCGAACGTGAGGTCAGCCGTGGGTCACTCGGATCACTGCTGCGCCGCGACCTCCGTCGCGAGGCGGGTGTACTTGGCCGAGTCGGCGCCCAGGTCGATGATCGACTCACCCTGGAGCAGGTCGGCGGGGCTCAGCTTGAGCGACGGGAACGACTGGACGAGAGCGGGGTCGACCTTGTCCATGGCGGCCTTGTTCGGCACCTTGTAGAGGATGTTCGCGGCCACCCAGCCGTGGATCTCCGGGTCGAGGATGTAGTTGATGAAGGCGTGCGCCGCCTCCTTGTTCTTGGAGCTCTTCAGGATCACCATGGTGTCCGCCCAGAGGTCGCTGCCCTCCTTCGGCACGGTGAACTTGATGTTCTTGACGTTCTCCGGGCACCAGCCGTCCCACGCCTCGACCATCACGGCCTCACCCGACTTGAGGCGGTCGCCGAACGTCGTGTCGTCGTACGCCAGGAGGTGGGACTTGGCCTTGAGCAGGAGCTCCTTGGCCTTGGCGAGCTGGCCGTCGTCGGCGGTGTTGATGGAGTAGCCGAGCGACTTGAGGGCGGGCAGGGCCAGCCAGCGCTCGGTGGTCATCATCGTGACCTTCTTGTCGTACTCCGGCGCCGGGTTGAGGATGTCGTTCCAGCTCGTCGGCGGCGTCTTCACCAGGTCGCTGCGGTAGCAGATGCCGGTACTGCCCCAGGTGTAGGGAACCGAGAACTTGTTGCCCTTGTCGTAGGACAGCTCCGACGCCTCGGGGTAGAGGTTCGCGAGGTTCGGGATCAGCTCGGCGTGCAGCGGCTCGAGCAGGCCCTGCTCGTTGAGCGCCTGGGCGTACTGGCCGGAGACGAAGGCGACGTCGAAGCCGCCGTTGTTCTCGCTCGCGGTGAGCTTGGCCATCGCGGTCTCGTTGGTGTCGTGGATCGCGATCTTGATGTCGAAGCCGAGCTTCTGCTTCACCCGCTGGGGGAGGTCCTTCGGCGAGTAGCCGTCCCAGATGGTGATGTTGAGCGACTGCTTCTTCAGGTCGGCGTTCGGGTCCAGCTTCGCGGCGGCCGCGGTTGGAGCCGCCCCGGCTCCTGTGGTCTCCGACGAGCTGCACGCTGCCAGGGCAAGGGCAAGACCGGCCACGACGGCGGCAGCCGGAAGACGACGGGTGTACCGGGTACGGGACACGACCGTAACTCCTTCGGGATTCAGATCTTCGAGAGCTCTGCAAAGGGCAGGCCAAAGGAGGAGTGTTGCAGCCCAGACCAGGTTTAAGCAAGACTTTTCGGACAGCGTTAACGATCGGACGACGAGTTGATTTGAATCCGTGTTCAACATGGCGCATCCTGTGACGGGTCCGTGAAATCGGACAAAACGCCACAATCGCCATCAATAAGGGGCGCCTCGACGGCCCTTTTCGGCTTGGTCCGGTGCCGCGCTCAGTTCACGGCCCGCACGCGGAGCACGTACTCCACGAGGCTGATCAACGTGGACTTCACCGCCTCGCGCGAGCGCGCGTCCGTACGGACCAGCGGGACGTGGGGGGCGAGGGACAGCGCCTCCCTGACCTCCTCCACCGAGTGGTGGAACGTGCCGTCCCACCCGTTCATCGCCACCACGAAGGGCAGCCCGGCCTCCTCGAAATAGTCGATGGCGGGAAAGCAGTCGGCCAGCCTGCGGCTGTCGACCAGCACGACCGCGCCGATCGCGCCGCGTACAAGATCGTCCCACATGAACCAGAACCTGTGCTGACCGGGAGTGCCGAACAGGTAAAGGATGAGGTCCTGGGCCAGGGAGAGGCGCCCGAAGTCCATCGCCACGGTGGTCGTCGTCTTGTTCGGCGTGAGGCCGAGGTCGTCGATGCCCGCGCTCGCGTCGGTCATGACGGCCTCGGTCGTCAGCGGGAGGATCTCCGAGACGGCACCCACGAAGGTGGTCTTGCCCACTCCGAACCCACCGGCCACGACGATCTTCGTTGAGGCGAGGCCCCGTTGAGAGCCGTGGCTAGAGCCTGCGAAGTCCACTGAGCACCCTTTCGAGCAGGTTGAGGTCTGGTTGTCCCTGGTTGAGCTGGGGCACGTGCAGGCGGACCAGACCCTCATCGGCCAAATCGGCGATGAGCACGCGGGCCACGCCGAGCGGAACCCGCAGCAGCGCGGAGATCTCCGCGACGGAACGAACGGAACGGCAGAGCACGATGATCGACTCCTGCTCGGGGCTGAGCAGCGAGTAGTCATCGCTCATCAGAGTCACCGATGATACGAGAGTCTCCATCGCCAGGTGGTAACGCGGCTCGGAGCGTCCGCCGGTGACGGCGTACGGACGGAAGAGGGGCTCGTCCTCTTCCCCATCACCAGGGCGCATGCCTGTCTCCCATGACCGGGCGTCAGCGGCGGGTGGACTGCAGCTCGGCGCGGAGCGCCGGGGTCAGCACCTGGCCGACCCGCTCGACCAGCAGCGTCATCTGGTAGGCCACCAGGCCCATGTCGCAGTCGGCCGCGGCGAGCACGGCCATGCAGGATCCGTCGCTGATCGCCATGATCAGCATCAGCCCGCGCTGCATCTCGACCACCGTCTGGGTCACCGAACCGCCGTCGAAGACGCGGGACGCGCCCACGGTCAGGCTGAGCAGACCCGCCGCCACCGCGGCGAGCTGGTCGGCGCGGTCGGGCGGGAACCCGTCGGAATTGGCCAGCCGCAGCCCGTCCGCCGACACGACCACGGCGTGCGCGACACCGGGGGTGCCGCCGACGAACTCCGTGATCAGCCAGTCGAACCTACGTGCCTCAACGCTGAGGGCGGTCACGAACTTTCCTCCTCATTACCGGGCTTCTCGGCTTCGGCGCCGGACACGTCGGCCCGGCCGCGCCGTACACCCTGCTGGTAGCTGGACAAGCGGCTGCGCACCAGATCCGGCGACACCGCTGGCCTGGGTGGGGCCGGGGTGCCCGGCGCCGCGCCCACCGAGCCGGGCACAAGATTGGCCCTGGGGGTCCGCTTCGGCAATCCCGCCGACGTGACGCCTCCCAGAGAGGGGGCGCTCGCCGCGGCCGCCGCCTCGAATCCGCTGTCCGCGCGGGACGCCCAGCCGCCCCGCGACGGGTCGCCGCCGGGACCTCCGGAGGTGGCCGGAACGGCGGTCGCGCCCCCGCCCGGCGACACGGTCCGCCCCTGCGCCGAGCCGTTCCCGTACCCGGTCGCGGGTCCGGTCGTGGATCCGGTCGTGGATCCGGGCGTCCCGGGTACGGCACCAGCGGGGGCGGCACCGGACACGGCGCCCGCGGCCGGAGTCGCCGGTCGGCGGAACCACGCGGACTCGACCGAGGCGAAGATCGGCAAGAACTCGTCTCCCCGTTCGAGGTGCGCGTCGTCCGCGATGTGCGAGGGGACCGGCGGGGCCCCCTCCACGGGGAAGGCGCCGGAATGCTCCGTGAACCTGGGCAGGGCCGACGGCGCGTCCATCGAGGACGCGTACGACGCCGGGGGTGCCTGGCGGCTGTCGCGACCGGAGCCGTCGGCGGGTGCCGTACGGTCCGCGGTGCCGGCGCGGTTGGGGAGCCCGGCCGAGCCGCCCGAGTCTCCTGTCGGGGCGGGATAGACGACGGAGCCGCTCGGGCCCTGCCGGTCCGCGTCGCTGAAAGCGGGGAACTGCCCCGTGCTCCGCCGATCCCCGTCCCTGAACGCGGGGAACTGCCCCGTGCTCTGCTGGTCCGTGTCTCTGAAGGCGGGGAACTCCCCTGTGCTCCGCCGATCCCCGTCCCTGAACGCGGGGAACTGCCCCGTGCTCTGCCGGTCCGCGTCTCCGAACGCCGAGAAGCCCCCGGTGTTTCCGGTGCTCCCGTTGTCCTGCCGGCCGGAATCGCCGAAGGCGGAGAACCCTCCCGTGGGAAGCTGGGCCGCTCCCCCGGAGGCGGAGAAACCACTGGCGGCCGGGGTGCGCGTCGGCAGCCCGTTCCCCCGGGTCGTCCCCGCTCCTGAGGGAGCGGACGTCGCCGAAGGCTCCCGGCCCGGCGCCCCGCTCCCTGACGCACCGCTCCCTGACGCACCGGTCCCTGCCGCATGGGCGCCCGCCGTACGCGCGACGGGACCTGTCGCCGGACCCGGCGCGGCGGCGGTCTGGGCCCGGCCGACGCCGTTCCCGGCGACCTGCCCGAAGCCGTTGCCCTGACCCTGGCCGAACCCGCTCCCGGCCGGCGCGGGACCGTTCCCCGGAACCTGCCCGGCGACGGTTCCCGGAACCTGCCCAGTGGTGGTTCCCGAAGCCTGCCCGGCGACGGGCCGGTCGGTGCCGGAGACGAGCTCGGCGGGGAACAGCACCATGGCGATCAGGCCGCCGGCGTCGCCCCTGCGCAGCTGGACCCGGATGCCGTGCCGCAGCGCGAGGCGGCCGACCACGAAGAGGCCCATCCGCCGGGAGACCGACACGTCCACCATGGGCGGCTCCGCGAGCCGCCGGTTGGCCTCGGCCAACTCCTCCTGCGACATGCCGATCCCGGAGTCGCTCACCGAGAGCAGCACCGCGCCGCCCTCGATGCGGTCGCTCGACACCACGACCTTCGTACGGTCCGACGAGTAGGCGATGGCGTTCTCCACCAGCTCGGCCACCAAGTGGACGGAGTCGTTGGCGGCGTACCCGGCGACCGAGGCGGTGCGGTGGACCCGGACGGTCACCCGCTCGTAGTCCTCGACCTCCGAGAGCGCGGCGCGTACGACGTCGACCAGGAGGGCCGGCTTGCTCCGCTTGCGCGCGGGCTCGTGCCCGGCGAGGACCAGGAGGTTCTCACTGTTGCGCCGCATGCGGGTGGCCAGGTGGTCCAGCTTGAACAGGTCCGACAGGCGGGCGCCGTCCTGCTCGCCACGCTCCAGACCGTCGATCAGCGAGATCTGCCGCTCCACGAGCGTCTGGGTGCGCCACGACAGGTTCACGAACATGGCGTTGACGTTGCTGCGCAGCCGGGACTCCTCGGCGGCCAGCCGTACGGCCTGCGCGTGCACCTCGTCGAACGCCTGGGCCACCTCGCCGATCTCGTCGTTCGTGCCGAGGTCGATGGGCCGCACCTCGGGCACGTTCTCGGGGTCGTCGGACTCGCGCATCCGCCGTACGACCTCGGGCAGCCGCATGCCGGCGACCTCCAGGGCCTCGGCCCGCAGCCGGCGCAGCGGCCGGACCATCGACCGGGCGATGAGCACGGTGGTGGCGAGGACGAGCAGGAGGAGGGCGAGGATGAGCCCGGCCGCGATCAGCGCGTTGCGCTGCTCGGCGGACTGCAGGTCCTTGGCACGGTCGATGACGGCGCCGGAGAGCCGCTTCTCGGCGACCGCGAGCTGCCCGATCGTCTTGGTGCTGTGCTGGAACCAGCGCACCAGGGTCCGGTCCCTGGCCTGGTAGCGGCTCAGCGAGGAGTTCTGGATCGCCAGCGTGATCGCCCACGACTTGGTCAGCTCGGCGTCGACCACGTCCTTGTCGCTGAGGAGGCCGGCCAGGTACGCGGCGTCGCCGGAGCCGGTCTCGGCGTAGAAGCGGTCGACGTACCCCTGCTGCCGGGACTGGGAGGCGATGAAGTCCCTCAGCTCGTAGCCGGTGAACCGCTGGTTGGCCTCCATCAGCTCCCTGGTCAGCATCTGCCGCTGCTGGGACGCCTCCTCCTTGGCGTACGCCAGGGCGCTCAGGGCGCGCATGTCCGCGACGACGAGGGCGTCGTCGCTGCTCTGACCGAGTTCGTCGTGCAGGCGCAGCAGACCGGCGATGATGCCGGTGTAGTCCTCCTCGGTGCCCTTCTCACGGACGTTCTCCAGGCCGGAGAGCCGGTTCCCCGCCTGCTCCGCCTGCTGTACGGCACGCACGCCGTAGCTGTCGTCGATCTTCGCGAGGTCGGCCGCGACCTTCCGCGCCAGGCCGTCGACCGCCACGCGCTGGTCGGTCAGCGTCAGCTTGGTGGTGCCGTCCACGTTGAATACCCGCTTGGCACCGCCGCCGCGCGCGGCGAGGTCGCGCTCCATGGCGAGCTGCTGGGCGAGGTCGCGGAGCCGTACGGAGTATTCGGCGGCGGAGCTGGTCCGCTGGTATCCGTTCAGGCTGCCGACCGAGTCGACGACCCTGGCGCCCGCGAGCGCCACCGCCACGAGGGTCGGGGCGACGATCAAAGCGGTCAGCCGGGAGGGGACACGCCAGTTGCGCGGTGCGAGGCGGTCCGCCCACGTGCCGCTCCGCGCTCCGGCCGCTTCGGGCGTTCCCTCCGCGCCACCGCCGCTCTGCTGCTCCGTACTCACCGGCCCCGCCATTCTCGGGATGCCATCACGCATCCCGACAGCATGAAATGACATCGCTACGCAAACGCGGACAATTCGACCACAAGGTCACGATTACCGGCGATTCGCCCTCCGAGGGCGACAGAATTGTTACCAACTGGTAAGGGGTTGCTCCCCTTCTTCCGGCCTTACGTCATCCAGCTAGGTCATCGCAGCGCGGCGAGAACGTGCCGCCGCACCTCGCCCCGCTGGTCCTCGTCCACGAGAGGCCTGCCGGCCCGATCGACGACGTAGAAGACGTCCACGGCCTCCGCGCCGAGAGTCTCCACTCTGGCCGCTCTCACGTCAAGGCCGCATTCGCCGAAGGCCCGCCCGATGCGCCACAGAAGCCCCGGGCGGTCGTGCGCCCTCACCTCCACCACCGTCGCCGTACTGGACGCGTCGTCCACCAGCGAGACCTTCGGCGGCGCCACCGGAACGCGGGGCGGCCGCAGGGCGCGGGCCCGGCGGGCGAGCCGCTGCTCGATGTCGAGGCGGCCCGCGAGCACCAGGCGCAGGTCGGCCTCCAGCGTCGCGGGATCGGGCGGCGAGCCGTACTCCGGGACGACGGCGAACTCGATCACGGCGGTCGAGCCGGCCGACGCCGACGCCGCCGACCTGACGACGAGCCGGTGCGCGGCCAGCACCCCCGCGGCGTGCCACAACAGCCCCGGCCGGTCGGGCGCGACCACGGTCACCGCGCCGCCGTGGACCCGGACGGCGCCTCCTCCGTGCCTGGCCAGCGCGGCCTGCTCGGGAGACAGGACCGGAGCGGGCGCGGGCGGCGCCCCCGAGAGGACCGACTTCACCCGGCGCACCAGATCGGAGACCAGGGACGCCTTCCAGGAGTTCCAGGCGGCCGGTCCCGTGGCGTTCCCGTCGGCCACCGCGAGCGCGGCGAGGAGTTCCAGCACCTCGCGCGACCCCACGGCCTCGGCGACCCGGGAGATGGTCACCGGGTCGTCCAGGTCGCGGCGGGTCGCCGTCTCGGGCAGCAGGAGGTGGTGGCGGACGACCCGGGCCAGGATGTCCACGTCGGCGGGCGGCAGGCCGATCCTGGCGCCGATGTCCCTGGCGACGACCTCGCCCGTCACCGAGTGGTCGCCCGGCCAGCCCTTGCCGACGTCGTGCAGCAGGGCGGAGATGAGCAACAGGTCGGGACGCGAGACGTCGCGCGTGTACGCGGCGGCGCCGGCCGCCGTCTCGATCAGATGCCGGTCGACGGTGTACCTGTGCACCGGGTTGCGCTGCGGGCGGTGCCGTACCCGCTCCCAGTCGGGGATGAGACGGACGAGGACGCCCGCCTGGTCCAGCTCCTCCCAGACCGGTACGGCGGCGCGCCCGGCACCCAGGAGGGAGACGAGGGCGTCCCTGGCCTCCTCCGGCCACGGCACGGGAAGCGGGGGCGACTGGGCGGCCAGCGTGGACACCGTCGCGGGCGCCATCGGCAGCCCGGCCTCGGCCGCCGCGGCGGCGACGCGGAGCACGAGCACCGGATCGTTGCGGGGGGAGACGCCTCGGGCGAGCACCACCTCGCCGCCGTGCTCGACGACCCCGTCGGCGAGCGGCCGTCTGCCGCGCGGGGCGGGACCGGTCAGCAGCCGGTCCACGGTGCGCCAGGTCGAGTCGAACGCGTGGGAGACGGTGCGTCCCGCCTCGGCCAGGCGGCGCATCAGCGCCTCGGCGTCCAGCAGTCCGAGGCTGCCCGCGACCGCGTCCTGCTCCTGCAGCACGAGCCGGTCCGCGCCGCGCGCGGTGACCAGGTGCAGCCCGTGCCGGATGTCCAGCAGCAGCTCGTACGCCTCGCGGACGCGCGGGCCGGGGGCCGAGGCGACCCAGGCGGCGGCCACGGCCTGCATCGCCTGGACGTCCCTGAGCCCGCCGCGCGAGTCGCGCAGGTCGGGTTCGAGCAGGAAGGCCAGCTCTCCGCTCGTGCCGGCCCGCTGGTCGGCCGCGTCCCTGAGCTCGGCGAGCCTGCGCCGCGACTCCGCGCGCCAGTCGGCGAGCACGGTCTCGCGCACCGCCCGGGTCAGCTCGGCGTCGCCCGCGACGTGCCTGGCCTGGATCAGGCCGAGAACCGCCTTGAGGTCCTCGCGGGCCACCTTGGCGGCCTCGTCGATCGTGCGGACCGAGTGGTCGAGCCCGACGCCGGAGTCCCAGATGGGATACCAGACGCGGTCGGCGATCCGGCCCACGTCCTCCCGGCCGTTGTGCAGCAGCACCAGGTCGAGGTCGCTGCCCGGGGCGAGCTCGCCCCGCCCCAGGCTGCCGACCGCGACGAGCGCGACACCGCCGAATCCGTTCCGGTCGGCGGAGCCGCGCTCCTCCGGGAGCCCGCTCCTGGTTCCCGGCCCGTTCCGCCCTTCCCGGGCGTACGGCTGCGTGCAGGCCGTACGGAACAGATCGGTGAGCCACCTGTCGATGTCCGCCGCGCGCTCCTTGCGGGCCGCGGCGAACGAGCGAGCATCCCCTCTCATCATGCGATTACAGGGCCTCCGGCCCGCGCTCGCCGGTGCGAACGCGGATCACCGTGTCCACCGGGACGGACCACACCTTGCCGTCGCCGATCTTGCCGGTCTGGGCGGCCTTGACGATGACGTCGATGACGTCGTCGGCGTCGTCCTCCTCGGCGAGCACCTCGACCCGGACCTTGGGGACCAGGTCCACCTGGTACTCGGCGCCGCGGTACACCTCGGTGTGCCCGCGCTGGCGACCGTAGCCGCTGGCCTCGCTGACCGTCATGCCCTTGATGCCGAACTGCTCCAGCGCCGCCTTGACGTCGTCGAGCTTGAAGGGCTTGATCACTGCCGTGATGAGTCTCATGCGTCCACCTTCTTGGCCTCGGCCGGGACCGCCGGCCCGTTGAGGGAGGCTACGCCGGAGGCGTGGATGGTGCCGAGGTCGTAACCGGTCTCGGCGTGGGTCGTGATGTCGATGCCGGTGACCTCCTCCTCCTGCGTGATCCGGAAGCCCATCGTCTTGTCGATGATCTTGCCGATGATCCACGCCATGGCGAAGGAGTAGAGGCCGACGACCACCGGGCCGAGCGCCTGGACGCCCAGCTGGGAGAGCGGGCCGCCGTACAGCAGGCCCTTCTCCTGACCGTCGGCGAACGGGTAGCGGGCGATGATGCCGAGGGCGACCGCGCCGATCGCGCCGCCGACCAGGTGCACGCCGACCACGTCGAGCGAGTCGTCGAAGCCGAACCGGTACTTCAGGCCCACCGCGTACGCGCAGACCGCGCCGGCGATGGCCCCGAGGACCACCGCGGCCCACGGGTCGATGAAGCCACAGGCCGGGGTGATGGCGACCAGACCGGCGACCGCGCCCGACGCCACGCCGAGCGTGGTGGAGTGGCCGTCGCGCAGCTTCTCGACCAGGATCCAGGCGCCCGCGGCGGCCGCCGTGGCGACCTGGGTGTTCATGAACGCCAGGCCCGCGGTGCCGTCGACGGCGAGCTCGGAGCCCGCGTTGAAGCCGAACCAGCCGAACCACAGGAGACCGACGCCGAGGAGGACCAGCGTGAGGTTGTGCGGCCGCATCGGCTCCTTGCGCCAGCCGGCTCGCTTACCGAGCACCAGCGCGAGCGCCAATCCCGCGGCACCCGCGTTCACGTGGACGACCGTGCCGCCCGCGAAGTCCTCGATGCCGAGACCGGCCAGCCAGCCGCCGCCCCAGACCCAGTGCGCGACGGGGAAGTAGACGAGGGTCGACCAGACGACGGAGAACACGACCCAGGCGCCGAACTTGGCGCGGTCCGCGATGGCGCCGCTGATCAGCGCGACGGTGATGATGGCGAAGGTCATCTGGAAGGCCGAGAACACCATGCTCGGCATCCCGCCCTCCGCCTTCGTGGCGGTGTCGATGATGCTCTGCAGGCCGAGGGCCTCGAAGCCGCCGACGAACTTGTCGATGAAGCTGTTGCCGCTACTGGTGAAGGCCAGCGAGTACCCGTAGAAAACCCATGCGATGCTGACCGTGATGATGCTGACGAACGACATCATCATCATGTTCAGGACGCTCTTCGCCCTGGTCATGCCCCCGTAGAAGAACGCGAGGCCGGGAGTCATCAACAGCACCAGCGCGGTGGCTGTGATCATCCAGGCCGTGGTGCCGGTATCGATCTTGTCCATCGAACGCGGCCCTCCTTAACATTGCCATGTGGCCGGCTATTCACGCGCTCAGTTGCGTCCGTCCAGGGCATCGTCGACCGGCTGGCGCACTGACGTTGGCCACAGCGTGTTCCTTCACCGTTTCCGGGCGGGACTCTGTGTGTTTCACGTCTGTGAAACTCGCCTTGGCGGTGTTTCGGGTGCGTTTCGGATGGCTCATACACAAGCGAAACGCGCACCGTAATCGGTGCGCGCTCGCGTTACGTCCTTCTCACGTCGACCGGCGGCTCACATCGACCGGCGGGCGGCCGCGCCGATCTCCCCGTCCTCGTCGCCGTCTCGGCGCTCTCGTCCTTGTCGCCGTCGTCCTTCTTGCCGGTGGTCCTTCTCGGCGCTCGCGTCCGTCTCGTCCGCGCGGCTCAGGCCGCCGCGCCGGCCATCTTGCGCAGGCGCAGCAGCGCGTCGCGCTCCAGCCGCCTGGCCCGGTCACGGCCGATGCCGTACCGCTCCCCCACCTCGGTGAGCGTGTGCTCACGGCCGTCCACGAGGCCGTACCGCCACCGGAGCATCTCGCGGATCTGCCCCTCCAGACCCGTCAGCCAGAGCTCCAGGCGCTCCTTCTCCAGCGTCTCCATCGCCTGCTGCTCCGGATCGGCCCAGGTCTCGTCGGCGATCATGTCGCCGAGCTCGGTCTCGTCCTCGTCACCCACACCGAGCTGCAGCGACACCGGATCGGACGCCCAGCGGCGCAGCTCCTGCACCCGCTCGATCGGCAGGTCGAGCATCTCGGCGAGGTCCGCGTCGGTCGGCTCGACGTCGTACTCGGCCAGCAGATCGCGGCGGACCCGCATCAGGCGGGTCATCTGCTCACCCGCGTGGGTGGGCAAGCGTACGGGCCGCGCCTGCTCGTGGATCGACCTGCCGACCGACTGGCGGATCCACCAGGTGGCGTAGGTGGAAAACTTGTAACCACGCCGGTAATCGAATTTCTCCACCGCGCGGACCAGGCCCAGATTTCCCTCCTGGACGAGATCGATCAACGGCATCCCCCTGCCGGAGTATTTCCGGGCCACCGCGACCACGAGCCGCAGGTTCGCCTGGATGAACTCGTCCTTCGCACGCCGCCCGGAAATCGCGAGGCGTTCCAGCTCCTCGTCCGCCGCGTCGGAAACCCTGGGCTCGGCGCGCCCGCTGTCCAACAGGTGCTCGGCGAACAGGCCGGCCTCGATCCGCTTGGCGAGATCCACCTCCTGTTCCGCGGTCAACAGGGGGACCCGCCCGATTTCGGCCAGGTAGGTCCCCAGCAGGTCCCGATCAGAGACGTGCTGGTCGTGCGTCCGATTCCCCGTCGCCATTCGATGGCACCTCGTTCCGCCGCGCCGCAGTATGTCCGAGTCGAGTCGGCCCAGACCAGGGCTTTCCCGCCGTCTTTGTCCTGACCCGATCAACGATTTCCCTGGAAGAAAGATTCCCTGAACTAATACGACTGGAGAATGGTTTTCGGCGTCCTACTCAAGGAGGAGGCGAACGCCTGGAAAGCCCCTTGATTACCCCTTCCGCGCGTTCTCAAACGACACCAACGACACGGCTTCCGTCCTTCCGGACCCGCGCCACGAGTGGCCACCCCGGGACGGGAGGCCAGGTGCCACGTACGCGCTACCTCCGGACGCCCGCGACGGCGTCGCGGAGGAGGACGCCGACGTCTCCCAGCATGTGCCGCCCGTCCTCGACCACCCGGCGGCCCCCGGAGACGACCGAATGCACGTCACCCGCCGTCGCCGCGAAGACGACGGCCTCGGCGGCCGTGCCCTTCGTCGTGCCCGCCGTACGGACCGAGTCGAGGCGCACCGAGACCAGGTCGGCCCACGCTCCGGGGACGAGCATGCCCGCGTCGGCGAAGCCGAGCGACGCGTGCCCGGCCGCGGTGGCCGCGTCGAGCAGCTCGGCGGCGCGGAAATGGCCGCGCTCGCGCGTGGCCAGCCGTTCGTCCAGCTCCACGGCGCGTGCCTCCTCGAACATGTCGATCACCGCGTGGCTGTCCGAGCCCAAAGTGATCGGCGAGCCGCCGTCCAGCAGCCTGCGCGCCCGCCCGATGCCGTCGGCGAGGTCCCGCTCGGTGGTCGGGCACATGCAGATGTGCGTGGTGGAGCCGCCGAGCAGCACGATGTCCACGTCGGACAGATGGGTCGCGTGGACGGCGGTCGAGCGCGGTCCCAGCGCCCCGTGCTCGTGCAGCAGCTGGACGGGAGTCGCCGAATACGCCTGGACGCATTCGTGGTTCTCCGCGCGCTGCTCGGAGACGTGCGCGTGGAGGGGAATCGCGTGCCGGTTGGCGAACTCCGCGACCAGGCACATCTCCTCGGGGGGCACCGCGCGGACCGAGTGGATCGCCGCGCCGACCACCACGTCCTCGGCCGTCCGCTGGGAGCGGCCGAGCAGCTCGACCCGGTGTGCCCAGCGGGTCGCGTCGCCGTCGCCGAAGCGGAGCTGGGTGCCGATCAGAGGGTGTCCGATCGCGCCCGTGAGGTAGCAGGTGTCCATCAGGGCGATCCGCAGACCGGCGTCCCTCGCCGCCTCGATGAGCGCGTGCCCCATCGCGTTCGGGTCGTCGTACGGCACGCCGCCCGGCCCGTGGTGCAGGTAGTGGAACTCGCCGACGCAGGTGACGCCGGCCAGGGACATCTCGGCGAACGTCGCCCTGGCCAGCGCGAGGTAGCGGTCGGGATCGAGCCGGGCGGCCACGGCGTACATCTGCTCGCGCCAGGTCCAGAAGGTGCCGCGCGCCGTCTGGGTATGCCCGCGCAACGCCCGGTGGAAGGCGTGCGAGTGCGCGTCGGCCAGGCCGGGCAGGGTCAGCCCGGCCAGCCGTACGGCTCCCGACGGCGGTGGGACCTCGGGCTGGATGGCGGCGATCCGCGTCCCCTCGACCCGGACGCACACGCACTCCACCACCTCGCCGGGCGGCAACCAGGCCATCTCGCACCAGTAGGTGACGCCGCCGCCGGCGAGGACACCCGCGTCGTGCCCCGCCCCCGTCGGTCTGACCGGAGCCTTCTCACTCGCCATCGCTACGCCCGGAACGCCCTTTCTCTCCGCCGCCGGCATGGCCGGCGCGGGCTTTCCGCCCCCCTGTCGGTACGACCGGATCACCACCCCCGCATGGCACGGTCGATGGCCCCCTACCCCCGAGGGCCCGGTCGGCGCATCCTCGCCCGCTTCGTACGGCACGCCTGGTGAATGGACTCATTCACCAGGGAGTCGGGATCAGCTCGGGAGGGACGCCGACGGACGGATCGTGATCTCGGTGATCTGGGCGTCCGCGGTGACGGTCACCGCGGCGAGCACCGCCTTCGCGACCGAGTCCACGTTGAGGTACTTGCCGGGTTCGTAGTCGCCGCCCTCCTGCGCCCGGACACCCCTCTGCATGTCGGTGTCGGTCCGCCCGGGATAGATCGTGGTGACGCGCACGCCGTGGGAATGCTCCTCCAGGCGGAGCGCGTCGGCGAAGGCCCGCAAGGCGAGCTTGCTCGCGGCGTACGCGCCCCAGCCGGCGTTCACCCGCTGCCCGGCGGTGGAGTTGATCAGTACGACCTGTCCTGCGGCCGCGCGCAGCGCGGGCAGCAGCAGCCGGGTCAGCTCGGTCACCGCGAACAGGTTGACCTCGAACGTCCGCCGCCACTCCGCCGCGGGAGTCTCCGCGACATCGCCGAGCCGTACGGTCCCGGCGCTGTGGACGAGCAGGTCGAGCCGGTCGACGCCCTCGACGTCCGCGGCGGTGACCGCGGTCAGTTCGACCGGCCAGGGCCGCGCGCCGGGCAGTCCGGCGCACACGGAGTCGAGCGCGGCGCGGTCGCGCCCGCCGAGCAACAGGTCATGCGTGGGGGCGAGGGCCCGCGCGACGGCCGCACCGACCCCGCGAGACGCTCCTGTCACCAGCGCCACAGGTCTTTCGGACACTCGCCCACCATATTGATTCCAGGCGGGCCACGGCGAACACGGGGCGATCACGCGGGTTCGGGCGGGCGTGTTCATCCACCCCTCGACGCCGCGAGCACCTCAGCGTTCGGGGCGGAAGGTGCCGGGGCCGGGACGCTCCAAGGTCAGCGCGTAGACATCGCGCGGATAGCGGTGGTCGTCGGGCCGGACGCGGACCTCGGTCGCGTCGGCTTCGAGTATCACGCAGCGATACCACTCGCCGCCCTCCAGGAAGAGCCACCGGTCGGCGAGCCGGTCGAGCCCGTCCCGCCGCACCCGCTCCTCGGCCTCCTCGTACGGCCCGGCCTCGGCGAGCGGATAGCCGAACACGGTCAGGGCCTGCCACGCGCCGCCCACCGGCCCCACATAGCCGAGCAGCGCGCCGTCCTCGTCACGGTGAATCGCGTCCATGATTGACGATGATACTCAAGTTTGTATAAAAATTTGAGTATGTCGTCGACGCGAGTTCTGATCCTCGGAGTGCTGCTTGACGGACCCATGCACGGCTACGAGGTACGGCGCCGCCTTGAGCTGTGGGGCGCCGATCACTGGGCCAACGTGGCCTTCGGCTCGATCTACCACGGGCTCGCCAAGATGGCCGACGAGGGTCTGCTGACGATCGTCGACAAGGGTCGCGGCGGCAAGACCGTCTACGAGATCACCGACGACGGGCGGCTGGAGTTCCAGCGGCACCTGCTGAGTCACTGGCGGGAGATCAAGCCGATCGTCGACCCGTTCCAGGTCGCGCTGACCTTCATGGACCGGCTCTCCCCCACGGACCTGGCCAACGCCATGGAGGCCCGCATCGCCCAGTTGCGCATGTCGATCGAGATGACGGAACGGGCGATCGGCGGCAAGGCCGGATACGGCGCGGCCCGGCACATCGACGAGTGCCTCCGGCTCAACATCCGCCATCTACGCGCCCAGCTCGAATGGGCGGAGGAGGCGCTAGGGAAGGTCAGGAACGGCGAGCTTCCCTAGCGAGGTCGGGTCCGGCGGACCAGGCCTGCCGCCTTCCACGATGGCCCTTCTCAAGAACGTCCAACGGAATGAGTCGGCCTTGTGATCACGTCTGCGCGCTGAGGGCTCGTGCGACCGTAAGACTGTCTTCGTAGATGTGATAGCGGGTGACGAGCCCGTCCTCGACGGTGAGATGCAGCGCGAACGGGGAGGTGTATGCCGTGCCGCCGGCCCGTACCGTCTGCGCGATCTCTCCCAGCACGACGGCGTGCGTCCCGTCGACCAGGATCCGCGTCACTGACGTGCGGTTCAGCTCGGGCGGGTGATGGGCCTCCAGCGACCGGAAATGGTCTGCCACATCCGTCCGGCTGGACCGAGGTCGGATCCAAGGCACCGCTGGATGCCCCTCAGCTGGCCAGGAGAGCTGCCAGTCGATCGGCTCGGCGAACAACTCCGCCGTACGGTCATGATCACCCTCGGCCATCCGGCGCAGCAGCTCGTCCACAACATGACGGGTATCACTACTCATGCCGCAACTCTCTCGGGTTAAGGCACGATACGTCGATTACCACCGAGGTAAGGCAGAACCCGCCAAGGTACGGACGAGGCGGATCACCTCATTCCGTTAGGTGCCCTGAGGCGAGTCAGCTACCGGCGTTGCTCGGCGGTCAGCAGTCGGCGGTCGGCGGTCGGCGGCGTTGCGAACACGTCGTGTCCTTCCGTCGCCGGCGAGCAGGGCCGCGCGGACCGAACGGACCGCGCGTCGCGTCAGGGGTGGAAGACGCCGGTCTGGTCGGTCATCCGCTCGTACTCGTCGAGCCGCGCCTGGGTGCGCAGCGGCGCCGCGTCCGCCATCGCCTCCACGAGCACCATCGTCAGCGCCATCGGCGCCATGTGCGAGTCGAACACGAGCCGCTCCCCGACCGGCGCGTCCATCACGACGTCGGCGGGGAAGGGCACGTCGCATCGATCGGTGATCACCGCCGTGTTCAAGCCGAGTTCCTTGGCCTGCTCCAACGCGCGTACGGCCTCCGCCGGATACCTGGGCAGGATGACGGCGAGCAGCCACCCCGCTCCCGCCCTCCGCGCGGCGTAGAGCCCCTCGGTCAGTTCGGATCCGCCGTGGACGAGCAACCGCACGTCGGGATGGATCCGCCTGGCGTAGTAGGCGAACGTCGTGGCGAGGCCGCTCGACACCCGCAGGCCGAGGACCGGCAGCGGCTCCGACGCGGCGAGAGCCGTACCGAGCTCGCGGAGCGGTCCGGCCAGACCGGCGGCCCGGCCGTCGTCGGCCAGCCGGTCGCGGATCATGGTCAGGTTGCGTATATCGCCGTCGACGGCGTCACACAGCACTCGGTCGGGCTCGGGACGGCCGGGCTCCGCGCCGTCCGCCCCGTTTCCGCCGACGACCAGGGGACGCAGCGCGTGTCTCAGGTCGAGATACCCCGAGAAGCCCAGGGCCATCGCGAAGCGTGTCACGGACGGCTGGCTGACTCCGGCGCGTTCGGCCAGTTCGACGCTGGACAGGAAGATCGCCTCGTCGAGGTGCCCTTTCAGATAGTGGGCGATCCGGCGTTGAACGGGCGACAGCCGCCGGCCCTCCAGGAGCCGATCAAGTCCACCACTCACGCTGTGCCCAACGCGGAATCCCCCTCCTGCTCATCCCCATGATCGGAAACGGGCGCCGCGCGCGGGGCGGAGGCGGCGGGGCACCCCATGCCGAGGCAGGGATGCCCCGCCCAAGGCCGAGTTCCAGGACGCACCGCACGCGCTCAACCCGGAGCCGGCCATGGCGAAGGAGAGGTTCCGCACTGCCGGATCTTCCCGGTCCATTGGCGGGCCAGCGGGTCAGCGCGGTAAAGGGTCCGTACGACTTCCGCATCGCCGCAGGTCACCGGACGCGCAGTCAACCAGTGACACCATTTCCCGCTGTCATCTCATTCCGTCAGGATGCCGCCCATCGCCTTCTCCGGCGGGCGCGACGCCCCGCGGCGTACGGAACGACGGAGCTCAGGACGCGACGAGGAACTGCGTGGCGGCCAGCTCCCGGTAGAGGTCGTCCGCCTCGACGAGCTCCTCATGCGTGCCGGAGGCCCGGACCCTGCCCGCCTCCATGACGATGATGCGGTCGGCGCCGGTGACCGTGGACAGGCGGTGCGCGATCACCAGGACCGTGGTCTCGCGCGCGACCTCGGCGACCACCTCGCGCAGCCGCAGCTCGTTGACGGCGTCCAGCTGGGAGGTCGCCTCGTCCAGGAGCAGGAGACGCGGCCTGCGGAGCAGCGCCCTGGCGATGGCGACCCGCTGGCGTTCGCCGCCGGAGAGCAGCACGCCACGATGACCGACCGGGGTCGCGAGCCCCTGGGGCAGCCGCTCGACCAGGTCGTCCAGCCGGGTCCTGGCCAGCGCGTGCGCGATCTCCTCGTCGGTCACGCCGGGGGCGGCGAAGGTGAGGTTCTCGCGGAGCGTCCCGGCGAGGATCGGCGCGTCCTGCTCCACGTACCCGAGCGAGGACCGCAGCTCGTCCAGCGGCCAGTCGCGGATGTTCCTGCCGCCGACGGCGATGGTCCCCGAGTCCGGCTCGTAGAACCGCTCGACCAGGCCGAACACCGTGGACTTGCCCGCTCCCGAAGGGCCGACGAGCGCGGTCATCCCGCCCGCGGGGACCTCGAAGCTCACCCCCTCGTGGACCACCGGCCGGTCGTCGCCGTACCGGAAGGCGACGTCGGTGAAGGTGACCCCGACCGGCGCGCCGCCGCCTGTGACCGCGGAGACGGGCGGCTCGGCGGGCAGCTGGGCGATCTCCTGGATGCGGGTCACCGCGGCGAGGCCGTTCTGCATCTGGGTCAGGCTCTGGACGAGCTGCCCGATGGGCGAGACCAGGTAGAACAGGTACAGCAGGAACGCGATCAGCGCCGATATCTCCATCGCCCCGTTCGCCACCCGCGCGCCGCCCACGCCGAGCACCGCGAGGAACGCGAGCTGCACCGACATCCACGCGCTGATTCCCGCGGCGGAGGTCCACGCGGCGGCCGCGACGCCCCGGTCGCGCGCCTCGGTGGCGGCGGTGGTCACCGCGGTGATCTCGCGGGTCTCCGCCCCGCTGGCCTTGACCGTACGGAACGCTTGGAGCGCCCGGTCGAGCGTCGAGCTCATCTCGCCGAGCGCCACCTGGGCCTGGAGGGACGACCGCCTGATCTTCGGCGCGATCGAGACGCCCGCGAGACCCACCAGGGCCACGACGCCGAGCGTCACCAGGAGGAGCACCCCGTCCATGATCGCCATCATCACGACGGCGCCGAGGAACATGAAGACCGACCCGACCGCGCCGGCCAGGGCGTCGGTGCACACGGCCCGCAGGAGGGTGGTGTCGGAGCTGACCCTGGAGAGCAGGTCTCCCGGCTTGAGCCGGTCCACGTCCGGCACCCGGAGGCGCAGGATGCGGTCGACGAGGTTCGTCCGGGACGCGAGCACGATGCCCTCACCCATGCGTTCGAGCAGGAACCGTCCGCCGGCGGACACCACCGCGCCCACCAGCACCGCCACGGACAGGCCGAGAACGGGGCCCACAAGATCCTGTCCCTGCCCGAAGGCGTCGATCACCGTCTTCGCGAGCAGCGGCATCGCGAGGCCGGCGAGACTGCCGAGGAGGCTGAGCGCCCCGCCGAGCAGCAGGGCTCGCCTGTGGGGACGGATCTGGTCGATCAGTAATCGCCAGGCCCCCCGCTCGGTCATGCCGGTCATCCCCGTTACTCGCACCCGCCCCCGAACAGCCTCCTGCCGCCGAACTTCTTGTGCACTGCCTGTTTGCTGACCCCCAGGGCCTGCGCTATCTGCACCCACGACATCCCCTGCACACGGGCTCGCCGTACCTGCACGGCGGCCAGCCGATCGACCTGCCGGCGCAGCTCGGCGGCGGCCCGTAGCGCGCGCAGCGGATCGTCCCCCTCGGCTTCGGTCACCAGAGCCACGAGTTCTCCGTTCATGGAGTCAACTTATGTTGACCGGCATCCCGGGTCAATCTACGTTGACCGCGCGGCGGAGTCAACACTGGTTGACGCGAAAGCGGCGGCGAGACCGAGCCGGAGAGGACCGCCCGCCGGCCGGGAAGCGCCGTCGCATCTAGCCCGTGCGGTAGGCGCGGAAGGCGGGCACGGACAGGCCCACGATGATGACGGCGACGGCACAGAGCACACCGCCTCCCACCCAGGCGGGCACCAGGCCGACTGCCGCGGCGGTCGCCCCCGCCCTCATGTCACCGAGCCGCGGCCCGCCCGCGACCACGACGTAGAAGACGCCCTGCAGGCGGCCGCGCATCTCGTCCGGCGCGTACGTCTGGAGGATGGTCTGCCGCCACACCGCCGAGACCAGGTCGGCGAAACCGCCCGCCGCGAGCAGCGCGACGACCAGCCACAGCTGCTGGGCCAGACCGGCGGCGGCCACCGTGAGACCCCACAGCGCGATGACGAAGGTCAGGGCCACGCCCTGCCGGCGGACCCGGCCCACCCAGCCGGAGAACAGGCCTCCGACGACCGCCCCGAGCGCCACGCTCGCCGACAGCCAGCCGAACGCCATCTCCGAGCCCCCGAAGCGCGTCGCGGCGAGCTCGGGATAGAGCGCGCGGGGCAGCGCGAAGGCCATGGCGATGATGTCCACGACGAACGACATCAGCACGACCGGGTTGCCCATGATGTACCGCAGGCCGTCCACCACCGCGCGCACACCCGGCGCGGTGGACTCGCCCAGCGGTTCGAGCCGCGGCAGCCGTGCCGCCGCGTAGAGGGTGGCGCCGAACAGGAGCGCGTCGATGAGGTAGGCCATGCCGGCTCCGCCCCGGGCGAGCACGAAACCGCCGAGCAGCGGCCCGAGCACGGAGGCGAGGCTGCCCAGGGTGTAGTTCAGCGTGTTGGCCGACGGCACCAGCTCGGCGGGCACCAGCCTCGGGATGATCGCGACCCGGGTGGGCGAGGCCACCGCCACGCCGATGGACTGCACGGCGACGGCCGCCATCAGCAGCCACACGTTCGACAGGAAGAACGCGTTGAAGAGCAGCACCAGCGTGGCCGCCCAGCTGATGAGAGAGCAGACGAGCAACAGCTTGCGGCGGTCCACCGCGTCGGCGATCGCGCCTCCCCACAGCCCGAACACGACCAGCGGCACCAGCGCCACCGGACCGAGCATCCCGACCCACAACGACGACTTGGTGAGCGCGTAGACCTGGGCGCTGACCGCGACCGCGGTGAGCTGGAACCCGATGAACGAGAGGGCCTGGCCGAACAGCAGGCGGCGGAAGTGGGGGATCGCCAGCGGCCTCGTGTCCAGAAAATGCCGACGCATGAACCCCTGGACACCCACCGCTTGGTCACTCACGATCGTTCACCATCCCATGCCCCCGAAATCGCAAAGCGTGCGGGTGGCGGCAAAACATGCGTACGACGGCGGAGGCGGACGACCGGGCCTTCACGTCCCCGGCACGGCGTTGCCGCCGTTACGGGCGTATGGGTCAGGGTGCGGTGTCGTCGCCGGGCGGCAGAGTGGGGATGTCGGCCGGGTAGAGCGCGAGCAGGAGCCCGTACGGCTCGGAGTCGGGGCGGCCGGCGGGGCCGAAGACGGGCACGAGGTCGCGTAGGCGGTCGGCGAGGGCGCCGGCTTCCTCAGGGGTGAGCCAGATGTGGTTCAGCACGGTGTGCTCCGCCTGGCCGGGGCGGGCAGGTCGCATCTCGTCCAGGGCGGCCCGCACGAGGAAGGCGGCGCCGGCCGGGGCCTCTTCGTGCACTCTGAAGCCCCGGTTGACCAGGGCGAGGGTCTGTTCGGTGCCGCCTCGCACGTGGCGGGTGCCCGCGAGGTGGACGATGCCGGCCCCGCGCAGGACGCGGAGGTGGTAGGCGACGGTTCCCTTGGCCGCCCCGAGTGCCTCGGCGAGCTCTCCCAGCGTGGCCGGGCGCTGGCGCAACAGGTTGACGATGCGATGGCGTACGGGGTGGCCGAGCGCCTTGAACTGCTCAGGGGCATGCAGCACGAGCACGTCGGGGTCTTCGGGAGCCCGCTCCCCCACTGCCGGCCGGTCGTCCACGGCAGAAGTGTCGATGATTCTCGACGCTTTGACAAACGGAAAGTCGGGTCGGGACAATCGCCCACGAAGCGTTCATTTTTCCCGACGCTTTCTGCTCGATCTGGAGGTATGCAGATGCCGTACTCGACGGCGTACGTCGTGGCCGACCGTCCCGAGCGCTACGTGAAGCAGCTGGTCTCGCACATGGGTCACAAGGCCGAGGCCGTCCTCGGGAGCGACGGCCGCGGTGTGATCGATCTTCGTGCGGGCCGCTGCGTGCTGCGTCCCTCCGGGGGCGGTCTGGAGCTGATTGCCACCGCGGCCGACGAGGAGGCCCTGGCCGGGGTGCGGGACGTCGTCACCCGCCACTTGCTGCGCTTCGCCACGCAGGAGGAGCTCCGTGTCGACTGGACGCCGACCGCGGCGGGCGACGCGATGCGCGTCCTCGATCCCGTCGTGGACGACTACCTGCTGACGCACTGCACTCCGGCCGACGAGGTGCTGACGGATCTGGCCGCCACGACGCGGGAGGCGACCGGCGACGTCGCGGGCATGCAGGTGTCGCACGACGAGGGCGCCCTGCTGACCATGCTCGTACGGATGTCGGGCGCCCGCAGGGCCGTCGAGGTGGGGGTGTTCACCGGCTACTCCTCGATCTGCATCGCGCGGGGGCTTCCGGCGGACGGGCGCCTGCTGGCCTGTGACGTCAGCACCGAGTGGACCTCGATTGCCAGGGCCCACTGGGAGCGCGCGGGCGTGGCCGACCGGATCGACCTGCGGATCGGGCCGGCGCTGGAGACGCTGCGGGCGCTCCCCGCCGAGCCGGTCTTCGACTTCGCGTTCATCGACGCGGACAAGACGGGCTATCCCGGGTACTACGACGAGATCGTCCCGCGGCTGGCTCCCGGCGGCCTGATCGTGATCGACAACGTGTTCCTGGGCGGGCGGGTGTTCGACCCGGCCTTCCAGGGGGAGGCGCACCGGGCCGTGCGCCGCCTGAACGAGACGGTCGTACGGGACGAACGGGTCGAGTCCGTGATGCTGCCGGTGCGGGATGGCGTGACGATCGTGCGCCGGGTGGTGTGAACTCACAGCGAGTCTCCCCGCGGCTCGGGCGGCCCCCTGTCGTGCGGTGCCCGCACCTGCAGCCCCACCGCGTTGTCCGGGGCTCAGCCCCGGCGATCGCGTCGCCGGGTCACGGCCGGGAGGTCGAGGCCGCGGGACCGCCGGCGCGGGGAGGCGGTGCGGCGCACGTCAGGGCTCTGTGAGCGAGCATGGGATGATCACAACCGCCCATGCTTCCTTCCGCTGAGGCCGTTATGGACATCCCCCTCACCCTGACCCTCTCGTTCGGCATCCTCGTGATGATCATCGCGCTGGCCGTCTCGGCCAGACGGCTCCTTGGCGTCAGGTTCGGCGCCATCCGCACCGCTCTGGCCGCGATCATGGCGTTCGCCCTGGCCGAGCCGCTGCTGTCGCCCGTCCTGATGTCGTTCAAGAGCACCGACATGCAGAAAGACCCCGGCCTCGGCCCACTTTGGGTGCTCGTGCTCGTGGTCATGTGCATCGTGCTGATCCCCATGGTCATCCTGGTGGTCGCCGAGGCGCTCGTGCCGCCGGGATCCATCCCCGGGCCGATCGAGTTCGCCCGCTCGCTCCGCGGCCGGATCTCCAGAGCCCGCCGTTACTCCCAGATCACCCGCATCGCCTTCCGGCACGGCCTCGGGCCGTACCTGCGCGGCCGCGGCGACCGTCTCGAAGACCGGGGCGGCAGGGTACGGCTCGCGCGGGCGCTGCGCGGCGCCCTCGACGACGGCGGCGTCACCTTCGTGAAGCTCGGCCAGGTGTTGTCCACCCGCCGGGACCTGCTGCCCACCGAATTCGTCGACGAGCTCGGCAAGCTCCAGGACCACGTCGCCCCAGCGCCCTGGGATCAGATCGAGCAGGTCCTCGTCGCCGAACTCGGCGGTCCCGTCGACGAGATCTTCGCCGAGTTCACCCGTCACCCGCTGGCCGCCGCCTCCATCGCCCAGGCATACACCGCCCGCCTGCACACCGGCGAGAGCGTCGTGGTCAAGGTCCAACGCCCCGCCATCCGCTCCGTCGTCGCCCGCGACCTCGACATCGTCGCCAGGCTCGCCCACACCCTGGAGACCAAGACCCGCTGGGGCCGCACACTCGGCATGCGCGACCTGGCCGAGGGCTTCGCCGTCGCCATCCGTGAAGAGCTCGACTTCAGGATCGAGGCCGGGAACATGGCCGCCGTCGCCGCCTCCGGAGGCGGCAGCGTCACCTACCCGTCCCCGTACGCCGAACTGTGCACCGAACGCGTCCTCGTCATGCAGCGCCTGACCGGTGGCCCGCTGTCCGGCGCCACCCGCGAGCAGGGGCCCGAATTGGCCCGTACGCTGCTCGACTGCCTGCTACGGCAGATCCTGCTCGAAGGGGTCTTCCACGCCGACCCGCACCCCGGCAACATCATGCTGCTCAGCGACGGCACGCTCGGCCTGCTCGACTTCGGCTCCGTCGGCCGGCTCGACAGTTCCGTACGCGCCGCCCTGCAGCGCTTCCTGACCGCGATGAACCGTCAGGACCCGCTCGGGGTCACCGACGCGCTCCTGGAGATCGTCCCCAGGCCGGAGGAGATCGACGAGGCGGCGCTGGAACGGGCGATGGGCCAGTTCATGGCCAGACATCTGGCACCGGGGACGGGAAGCCTGCTGATGTTCACCGACCTGTTCAAGATCGTCACAGAGTATGGCCTGTCCATCCCGCCCGAGGTCGCGGCCGTCTTCCGGGCGTTGGCCACTCTCGAAGGCACCCTCGTCACCCTCGCGCCCGGCTTCAACCTCATCGACGAGGCTCGTTCGTTCGCCGGCGGATATCTGGCCGAGCAACTCGACACCACGTCGGTGAAGGACGCCGTCACCCACGAGATCGCCGCCTTGCTGCCGATGTTGCGACGGCTGCCCCGGCGTATCGAGCGGATCGCCAGTGCGGCCGAGCACGGGCGCTTCTCGATGAACGTACGGTTACTCGCGGACGAACGGGATCGGCGGTTCATCACCGGCCTGCTGCATCAGGTGCTGCTGACGGTACTGGGGGCCACCGCGGGGATCATGGGCGTCGTCCTGCTGGGCACGGACGGCGGGCCTCGGGTGATGCCAGGGGTCATCAGCCTGTACGAGCTCATAGGGTTCAACCTGATCGTCATCAGCTCAATCCTGGTGCTGCGCGTCCTCATCGGGATCTTCCGCCGAGATCGGGCCTGACCGAGCCGGTGGGCGTGGGCCGCCGGAGCCGACGAAAACGCGGACGCGTACGTGGCGGCGCATCCATTCGCGGGGAGAGTGCGTGCGGGATCAGAGATTCCGTCATGAAGCGCAGGGACCCGGCACGAGATTTGATATCAATCAGTCCGAGAACCGTACAGATCGAGAAGGGGATTACTACGGTTCTCGGCGTGTCGCCAAGATCGTGGAGTTGGTGGGCGTTCGCCCTGTCGGTCTCGACGGCGGGTTGCGCGTACGCCGTGATCCTCGGAGTGACGGGCATCTCATGGGTCAGCTGGGGGTCGTGCCCGGGCAGCGACTTCTACCTGACGAGGGCGGTTCCGGTCTGGTCGGCGCTCTCCTACATCCCGTTCACCTGGCTGGCGGGACTGCCTGCGGTGGCCACGGGCCTTCTCGTGTTCCGGCTCGCCGTGCGGCGGGGGCGGCCGCAGTGGGGCCGGATCACCACGTGGATCCTGTCCACACTGCTGTTTCTCACGCACGGGGGCGCTCCCGTGGCGTTCTCCGTCGATCTGCTGATCGATCGCAGCTGCCTGGACACCTGGGGCGGGCCACCCGGTGTGCGGTACTTCGTGCTTTCGGCCGTGGCCCCACTGCTGGCCGCCGTCTGCATGCTGCTTGCTGTACGGCAGCGCCGCCAGTCACGGGGGTGCGGAATGGGCGAAATCCCGACCCCCAGGCACGAGTGATCGTGGTCGAAGGTGACCATCTCGCCGGCGCGCGTTCAGCGAGATGTCGCACCCCGCCGATCACGATCAAATAGCTCGAGCGCGTGCAGCCCACGCGCAGCCGTACGCGCGGACACGCACTCGCCCGTCGGATACGACGAAGGGCCCGCCTCTCCCCATGGAACGCCACGGAACGCCATGGAACGCCACGGAACGCCTCCGTTGGAACGCCATGGAACGCCTCCCTATTGAGAGACGCCTCAGAGAAGGGAACAGCAGCACATGTCACTCAGAAGAATCGTGATCGGGGTGGTCCTGGCCATCGTGGCACTGGCCGGTGCCACCGCCCCGGCCTCGGCCGCCGTCCAGTCCATCGCCGGCGTCCAGGAGACCCAGGAGTTCCAGGGGGACGGGGTCGGTACGACCCGGGCCGCAGCGATCACGATGGCCCGGTCCGACGCCAACGCGCAGGCCGTCGCCGCAGGGTTCCGCAGCACCCTATGCCGGACGGTCAGCTCGAGCGCCTACTTCGACGGGGACTTCTACCTGGCCACGGTCACCATCTCGTGTAGCCGCTGAGCGCAATCGAGGAGGGGACGGGCTTGACCCGTCCCCTCTCCCACCACCGGGCATGCGGGCCCGCATCCGGCGGCGAAACCACTCATCCAGATCCTTGAACACCCTGGGGGTGTCGGCCCTACGAGCGGCCCGCGATGTCAGCCCTCGCCGGGCGCACGGCTATCCCTGGCGGCGGCGGGAGTTCCGGTGCGGAGCCGGCAGGTCGTGCCGGCCGGAGACGAACTCCTGGAAAGCGATCTTCATCCGGATGGCCGGCCGCCGCCACCGCTCCTCCCGGTGTACGGCTCGCGCCATCCGCCTGGGCTTGGGCCGCCTGGCGCTTTCGGCGTAGAACCAGCGGGCCCAGGGCGAGCCGGGCCGGGCCAGCCGTACCGCGCCGACGTAGACGACCGGCGGCAGGAAGAGTCCGAGCAGACCGCTCCAGATCTTGCCCTTGAGCAGCGTGGTCACCGCGAAGAGGAGGTTCACCATGAGGAAGCCGGCCGCGAGCCATCTGCCCTCCGGCGTGCCGTCGGACTCGCCCCAGCCGAGCGGGCGCAGGCCGAACAGCAGCAGGCCCGTCGCGGCGACCGCCACGAAGACCGCGTCGACGGAGGTGCGGCCCTCCTGCGACCAGTAGACGTCCCTGACGTGCAGGATCAGGGCGAACTCGTCCAGCACGAGGGCGGACCCCACCCCGAACACCGCCGCGGTGAAGGCGTACCAGCCGGTGGAGATGCCCGACACGATCAGGCTCGCGACGCCGCCGAGCAGCATGAGGATCACGCCGAACACGACGTGATGGATGTGCATCTCACCGACGCTGACGTTGCCGAACCACCGTACCCGCGACCTGATCAGCCGGACGTTGATGCGTGTGAACACGAAGGCCACGATCAGCGCCACGAAGAAGCAGAACAGCGGCAGGCGGTGGGTCTCGACCACGCTCTCGTGAAACCAGTCAGCCATGTGGAAGTCCCCGTCCCCGCCCGTGATGCTAGCGCCCCTTCGTCAATCTTTGCCCCGTCGCGTCGCCCGAGGCGCCACCTCGCGGCGTTGTCGGCGTCGGCCGTAGGGTCCGCTGGGGTACTGGGACCGACGGAGCCCTTGGGCACCTGGGCTTGGCGGCAGGTGTGGCAGATGAGGTACCCGATCATGCCGAGGCGGTGGCCGCGTCAGGTCAGGGTGATGGAGACCGGCCTCGCCGTCGCGTCCCGGCCGGCGTGCCGCGGACGACGACGCCAATCTTGATCATGCCTCCACCTCCACTATGACCTTTCCGCGAACAAGGCCGCGCTCGGCGGCCCGGTGCAGGTCTGCCAGGGACTCCAGCGGGCGCACGTCCGCATTGACGTGGACCACGCCCTTGTCGATCAGCGCCACGAGCTCGGCCAGCTGGCCCGGGTCGTTGCGGGCCACGAACTGGACGGCGCGCGGATGCTCGATGGGCTGGGTGATCGAGACGAACTCCTTCGCCAGCCGCGTCACCGAGGCGGGCACGTCGGCCACCAGGTTGATCAGCACGTCGTTGCCGCCCGGCAGGGGAACGCTGGTGTAGTCGACGACCTCGTCGGCGCCCAGCGCCCGCACGGCAGCGGCACTGCGCGGGCCGGCGGTCGCCACCACGTGCGCGCCCGCGTACTTGGCCAGCTGCACGGCGAACAGCCCGACGCCGCCGCCGGCCCCGTTGATCAGCACCCGGCTGCCGCGGCCGATGCGGGCATGCTCGAAGACCGCCTGCCACGCGGTGAGCCCTGCCACCGGCACGGCGGCCGCGTCCGCCAGCGGAATCCGCTCCGGAGCCCTGGCCAGCACACTCGCCTTCGCGACCGCGTACTCGGCCGCCGCCCCGTCGATGAGCCCGAACACCCGGTCGCCGGGGGCGAGGTCACCCGCCCCGGTGACCACGGTGCCCGCGACGTCCCAGCCGAGCGTGTGCGGCAGCGTTACGCCGAGCGTGTCCTCCAGCAGGCCCATCCGTAGGCCGACCTCCGACGGGTTGAACGACGTAGCGGCCACCCTGATGAGTACCTCGCCCGGCCCGGGCTTCGGCACCGGCACCTCGTCCAGCGAGATCACCGAGGCGTCGCCGTACTCGTGGATGCGGGCGGCCCGCATGGTGCCGAGGAAGTCCGCGGCGTGCTCGCTCGCCCACGTCTCGAACGTGCTCGCGGGCGCTCCGGTGACCTCCTCCACGGTCCCGGTGGCCGGGCCGGGCTCGGCCAGACCGCGCAGCATCCCGTCGACGGCCGGCGCGGGCCACCCCAGCCCGAGCAGCCGCAGCCTGGCCTCCTCCGGAGGCTCCTCCTCCCAGCGCACCGACCGGCCGATCGCGGCGCCGATCGCCCGCGCCTGCTCCCGCTGGGTCAGCGGCCGGGGTCCGGTCAGCGTGTAGACCGCGCCGTGGTGCCCTTCGTCGAGCAGCGCGCGCACCGCGACGGCTGCGACGTCTCGCTCGTGGATGGGGGAGAAGGCCGCCTCGCCGTACGGCTGCCGCACGACGCCCGCGCGGACCTGCTCGGCCCATCGCAAGGTGTTGGCCGCGAACGCGTGCGGGCGCAGCACCGTCCACTCCCGGGCGGCCCCAGCGATCAGGCGCTCGATCTCGACCTCGTGTGGGCGCGCGGCGGCCGAGGACAGGTAGACCAGCCGCCGCGCCCCGATCAGATCCACCACCTCGCGGGCACCCTCAGCCGAAGCGAACGGCCACAGCAGAAACACCGCGTCGACACCGTCGAGAGCCGCCTCCAGCGCGATCGGGTCGGTCAGCTCCCTCGTCACCGTGCGGACGTCAGCGCCCGCGTCTTCAAGCTTGTTCACCAGTGGGCGGCCGATCGTGCCGGTCGCCCCGCTGACCAGGACTTTTGTCATGTCGTCAACCATAGAAGCCGTGAGAGAGGCAGCCAATGTGCTCTTGTCTGCAATTTATACGCGATCGTCTCCCGGCATAGACTTGCGGCATGGATGTGCTGAGCGACGTGGTCGCCTCCATGCGCATGGGCGTGCCGCGCTCGGCGCGCGTCGAGTGGCGGGCGCCCTGGGGGCAGCGGTTTCCGTCGGCGCCTGGTTCTGCGGGCTTCCAGGTGGTGTTGCAGGGCTCGTGCTGGGCGATCCCGCCGGAAGGTGAGCCGATCCCGGTCGGGGCGGGCGACGTGCTGTTCTTCCCCCACGGACAGGGCTACACGCTGGCCGACTCGCCCACCAGCCCCATCGCGGAGCCCGACTGTGACCCCTATGCCGATGCCGAGCTGTTCGCCTCGGCCTCGGTGGAGGGTGCCGGGCCCGTCACGGTGACGCTCTGCGGCGGCTACCAGCTCGACTCCAGCCGGACGCATCCGCTGCTCAGAGGGCTGCCCGCGCTGATCCACCTGCCCGCCAGGCTGGGGCACAACACCGAACTTCGCGCCGCCGTCGAGCTGCTCGGGAAAGAGATCGACGCCCCGCGGCCAGGCGCTGACATGGTGGTGTCGGCACTGCTGGACATGCTGCTGCTGTACATCCTGCGTGCCTGGTTCGACGTCTCGATGGAGCACTGCGAGGTTGACGGCTGGGCCGCCGCGCTGGCCGACCCGGCCGTCAGTGCCGCACTCGACGGCATCCACCGCGATCCCGCCCACCCGTGGACGGTCGAGTCACTCGGCCGCCGCGCAGGGCTGTCCCGCGCGGCGTTCTCCCGCCGGTTCACCCAGTTCGTCGGGCAGCCGCCGCTGACCTATCTGACCTGGTGGCGGCTGGGCACGGCGGCGCGCATGCTGCGCGACTCCGACGCCGCGTTGAGCGGAATCGCCGGTGCTGTCGGCTACGGCTCGGAGTTCGCCTTCGCCAACGCCTTCAAGCGCCAGTACGGCCTGGCCCCCGGCAGATACCGCCGGCTGGGCTGCCCGCCTACGGGTCGAACGGCGGCGGGCACCGCTTGAGGTCACGTGGCTACGCGCGATGCGCCGAGTTCGCTTTGACGAGCAGCCTCACTCCTCGGGCGTGCGGCGGGCCGACAACTCGTCGGAGGCCACCTCCAGCCGGTTGAGCCGTTCCCGCATCTCGGCGACCTGCTCGCGCACCAGGGCGACGGCGGTCTCGCCCGATGTGACGGGGGCGGGCAGATTGATCAGCGTGCGGGAGCGGCGGCCGATCCCGGCGAAGACCGGCAGTGACACCACCGCCCACGCCAGCACGGCCACCCCTGCCGCCAGGGCCTGGCCGGCAGCGGGGCTTTCGGCGTAGACCATCGCCACGGTGCTCGCGCCGTACAAGGTCCAGGCCAGGCGCACGCCCCAGGACCGGAACAGGCCGAGCAGCCACAGGCCCACCCCGGTCACCGCCCAGGCCTTCCACAGCGCCTCGGCGGTGATGGGAAGACCTGCGGCGTGCTCAGTGAGATAGGCATGGACCGGCTTGGTGATGACGTCCATGAACCGCGAGGAGGTCGCCGCGTCCACCCCTTCGGCGGCGGCGCCTGTGGCGGCTCCCACGAGGGCTACGCCGATCGCGATCACCACCCACAGCACAGCGATCACGAAGGCGAGGGCGGCCAGGACCACCGCGGCCACCACGGCGACGAGCACGATCCGGCCGCGCTCGCTGCCTTCGCCGTACCGATGATCGATCCGGGCCAGGAGGCTGTCGTAGAGGGTGAGCAGCCTGATCAGTAGGGGTTCGTCGGTGTCAGCTTCGCGGGGGTCGGGCGATTGGGCCATCAGCAGTGCTCCCGCTTGCCGAGATCATCGCTCATATCTCCATAGGAACATTTCAGCGGGGCTGTGGCACCCCTCAACATCTTTTGTCAGGGGTCGGCGGGGATGTCCTCCTGCGCGCCCACGCGCGTAGGTACGCGCGCGAGGCCGGGCCGGTCAGGTTTCGTCGCTCGCCGCGGTGGTCACCGGCGTGCGACGAAACCCGCGGACGCGGGCGGCGTGGGTAGTCGGCGGCGTGGGGTAGTCGGCTGCGGTGTGCTCGTGATCGTGGGCCGCGCCGGCGGTCGCGGCACCAGATGGGTTCAGGAGAGGAAGCCCCGCAGCAACGCCGCCGTTCCTTGGAGATGTTCGGCGACCGCCCGGCGCGCCGCGTCGGGGTCGCGGGCGAGGATCGCGGCCACGATGGCGGCGTGCTGGACGGAGGCGTGCTCGATGTTGGGCCCCAGCACGGGGATGGCGTTGAGCAGGTCGGTCACCCGCAGTCGCGCGTCCGCGCAGGCGGCGGCGAGCAGTGGCGAGCCCGTCAGCTCGGCGATCGACAGATGGAAGGCCGTGTCCAGGCGCCGGTAGTCGGCGGGAGCGGCCTCGTTCACCTCCTCCAGGCGGCGGGTGAGCGTCCCGCGCTGCGCGGCCGTCAGATCCGCGCTCGCCAGGACCTCGGCCGCGCCGCATTCGACCGCCATCCGAAAGGTCAGGGCGTCCTCCAGGTCACCCTGGCCCATCGCCTTGACCGCCCTGCGCAGGTCACCCTGCTCCGGGCGCGGCGGCTCGTAGACGACGAACGCGCCGCCGTACCGGCCGCGCCGTACGTCGAGGAATCCGGCGTCCTGCAACGCGCGGATCGCCTCCCGGAGGGTCACCCTGCTGATGCCGAGCTGGGCGGCGAGCTCGCGTTCGGGGGGCAGCTTCTCACCGTGGGCGACGACCCCGAGCTTGATCGCCTGCAGGAGCCGCTCGACCGTCTCCTCGAAGGCGTTTCCCGACCTGACCGGGCGGAGCAGCGAAAGCAGCGGGGCGCTCACCACGCTCACCGCGCTCGCGCGGGCTCGGGGCGCGTCCACTGCGGCTCCCTCCCTTGTCACCTGCTCGGTCATCCGCTCGGTCACGTGCTCGTCGCCACCTGCTCGTTCCGGTGCGGCTCTCCCGGGTATCTCACTCAGGCGTCCCACCCTGTGCGGCCGCCCCGGCGTACGCGTCCCGGCGGTGAGATCCGCAGGACACGCCCCCTGGTCCGTCCCCGTCTCGTCCTCACAGGGCGTTTTGGCCCGAGATTAGCTCACGGCCATGGTTGACGCGGGGCCGGGCCGAATGCTTGCATCCATCCATTGGTCTGTTTCCAGACTTTTGACGCCCCGAGGAGGCGGTGTGCTGACCGTCGAGCAGCTTCGCGCGGAAATCGAGGCGGGCCGGGTTGACACCGTCCTGCTGGGGATCACGGACATGCAGGGCCGGTTGCAGGGCAAGCGACTGGCCGCCAGATACTTCCTCGACGAGGTGCTCGAACACGCCGCCGAGGGGTGCAACTACCTGCTCGCCGTGGACGTCGACATGAACACGGTGGACGGGTACGCGATGTCCTCCTGGGACCGGGGATACGGCGACTTCGTGATGAGGCCCGACCTCTCGACCCTGCGCAGGGTGCCATGGCAGGAGGGAACGGTCCTCCTCCTCGCCGACCTTGTCTGGGAGGACGGCTCGGACGTCGTGCCCTCCCCCCGGCAGATCCTCAGGAGGCAGATCGACCGGCTCGCGGCGTGCGGCTGGACCGCCTTCGTCGGCACCGAGCTGGAGTTCTGCGTCTACAACGACACCTACGAGCAGGCCTGGCAGCGCGGCTACCGCGATCTCTCCCCGGCCAACGTCTACAACGTGGACTACTCACTGCTCGGCACGGCCAGGATCGAGCCGCTCCTCCGGAAGATCCGGCTCGGCATGGAGGGCGCCGGGCTGTACGTCGAGTCGGCGAAGGGCGAGTGCAACCTCGGGCAGCACGAGATCGCCTTCCGGTTCACCGACGCGCTGACGACGTGCGACAACCACGTGTTCTACAAGAACGGCGCCAAGGAGATCGCCGCCCAGGAGGGCAGGTCGATCACGTTCATGGCCAAACCGAACCAGCGTGAGGGGAACTCCTGCCACATCCACATCTCGCTGCGCGACGCCGACGGCGTCCCTGTGATGGCGGGACGGGAGCAGTACGGGCTGTCGAAGATCGGGGAGCACTTCATCGCGGGCCAGCTCGCCGCGATGCGGGACCTGACGCTCTTCTACGCGCCGAACATCAACTCCTACAAGCGGTTCGTCCCGGGCAGCTTCGCCCCGACCGCCGTGAAATGGGGCATCGACAACCGCACCTGCTCGCTGCGCCTGGTCGGGCACGGCCCCTCCCTGCGCATCGAGAACCGGGTGCCCGGCGGCGACGTCAACCCCTACCTCGCGGTGGCCGCCCTGATCGCCGCCGGGCTGCGCGGCATCGAGAACGAACTGCCCCTCGACGAGCCCTACGGCGGCAACGCGTACACGTCGGGGGCCGAGACGGTGCCGAGCACGCTGCGTGACGCGCTTTTCCTCTGGGAGAACTCGGCCCTCGCCGAGGAGTCCTTCGGGAAGGACGTCGTGGATCACTACGCCAACAACGCCAGGGTCGAGATCGCCGCCTTCGACGCGGCCGTCACGGACTGGGAGCTCTTCCGGGGGTTCGAACGACTGTGAAGATCATCAATCCGGCGACCGAGGACGTCATCGCCGAGGTCGAACTGGCCGACGCGGCCGAGGTCGATCGCGCGGTGGAGCGTGCCAGGGCCGCGTTCGCGTCCTGGCGGGCCACCGCTCCGGGCGACCGGGCCCGGCTGCTGCGACGGTTCGCCCAGGTGGTGGACGACCACGCCGAGGAACTGGCCCGGCTGGAGGTCGCGGGCGCCGGGCACACGATCGGCAACGCCCGCTGGGAGGCCGGGAACGTCCGCGACGTGCTCGACTTCTACGCCGGGGCGCCCGAGCGCGACCACGGGAAGCAGATCCCCGTCCCCGGCGGCGTGGACGTCACCTTCCAGGAGCCGCTGGGCGTCGTGGGGGTGATCGTGCCGTGGAACTTCCCCATGGTGATCATGATGTGGGGCGTCGCGCCCGCGCTCGCGGCCGGGAACGCGGTCATCGTGAAACCCGCCGAGTGGACCCCGCTGACGGCGCTGCGGCTGGCCGAGCTGGCCCTCGACGCCGGCCTCCCCGAGGGGGTGCTCCAGGTCCTGCCTGGGGCAGGGGAGGTCGCGGGATCCCGGCTGGTCGAGCATCCGGACGTCGCGAA
This sequence comes from Microtetraspora sp. AC03309, assembly GCF_020826795.1. Classification (NCBI taxonomy): domain Bacteria; kingdom Bacillati; phylum Actinomycetota; class Actinomycetes; order Streptosporangiales; family Streptosporangiaceae; genus Microtetraspora; species Microtetraspora sp. AC03309. The sequence goes on from NZ_JADDIL010000006.1 coordinate 138,507, forward strand.
GATCGTCTTCACCGGTTCGACCGAGGTCGGCAGGATCATCGGCGCCAAGGCCGCCGCGGGGGTGAAGCGGGTCACGCTGGAGCTCGGCGGCAAGAGCGCGAACATCGTCTTCGCCGACGCCGACCTGGACCGGGCCGTCGCCTCCGCGCCGATGGCCGTCTTCGACAACTCGGGGCAGGACTGCTGCGCCCGCTCCCGCCTGCTCGTGCAGCGCGAGATCTACGACGAGTTCCTGGACCGGCTGGCGCGGGCCGTACGGGAGGTGCGGGTCGGAGACCCGCTCGACCCCGCCACCCAGATGGGGCCGCTGGTCAGCGCCGAGCACCTCGCCCGCGTCGCGTCGTTCACCGGGCCCGAGGTGACGCCGTACGCGCGGGGCGCCTGCCCTGACGGGCCCGGCTACTGGTTCGCGCCGACGGTCCTCGCCGCACCGCCCGGGTTCGACCCCCTGTCCCGTACGGGGGATCCGGAGTTCCGCCGGGCCTACGAGGAGGAGATCTTCGGGCCGGTCGTGACGGCGATCCCCTTCGACGGCGAGGAGCACGCGGTGCGCCTCGCCAACGCCACGCCGTACGGGCTGAGCGGGTCGATCTGGACCGGGAACGTCGGGCGGGCGCTGCGGATGGCGCGCGCGGTCGAGGCGGGGAACCTGTCGGTCAACTCGCATTCGAGCGTCCGCTACTGGACCCCGTTCGGCGGGTTCAAACAGTCGGGCCTGGGCCGGGAGCTCGGCCCTGACGCCCTCGCCGCCTTCACCGAGACCAAGAACGTCTTCATCTCAACGGAGTAGACCTATGCAGCGTTTGCAGGACCGCGTGGCCGTCATCACGGGTGCGGGCAGCGGCATCGGGCTCGCCACGGCGCGCCGGTTCGCCCAGGAGGGCGCGAAGGTCGTCGCCGTGGACCTCGACGAGGTGGCGGGGACCAAGGCGGCCGACGAGGTCGGCGGGCTCTTCGTCAAAGCGGACGTCTCCCAGGAGGACGACGTCATCCGGATGTTCCGGACGGCGCATGAGACCTACGGCAGCGTGGACATCGCCTTCAACAACGCGGGCATCTCGCCTCCGGAGGACGACTCGATCCTCACGACGGGCATCGACGCCTGGCGCCGGGTGCAGGAGGTCAACCTGACCTCGGTCTACTACTGCTGCAAGCACGCGATCCCGTACATGCAGCGGCAGGGCAAGGGGTCGATCATCAACACGGCGTCGTTCGTGGCGGTGATGGGGTCGGCCACCTCGCAGATCTCCTACACCGCGTCCAAGGGCGGCGTGCTGGCGATGACGCGGGAGCTGGGCGTGCAGTTCGCCCGCGAGGGCATCCGGGTGAACGCCCTCTGCCCGGGGCCGGTCGACACGCCGTTGCTGCAGGAGTTGTTCGCCAAGGACCCGGAGCGGGCGCAACGCCGGCTGGTGCACATTCCGATCGGCCGCTTCGCGCGGGCCGAGGAGATGGCCGCGGCCGTCGCGTTCCTCGCCTCGGACGACGCGTCCTTCATCACGGCGTCGGAGTTCCTGGTCGACGGCGGCATCTCCAGCGCGTACGTCACGCCGCTGTAATCGGGGTATCGGACCCCTCGTCACACCGGACGCACAGAGTGTCGTCGATCACGCGCGTACGCGGTCGCGATCGTGGACGCCTGTGCGTTCGCCGTGACGTGGGCATCGGGGAAGCACGAGGAAAGGCGGCGGCATGTCCCGTCCCGTCATCGGGATCACCTGTTACGTCGAGCCCGCGAAGTTCACCGTCTGGGAGATGACGGCGGCGCTGCTGCCGTACATGTACGTCGAGCGGGTGAGCCGGGCGGGCGGGCAGCCGGTCATCCTGCCGCCGGCGGGGGACCCGGCCACAGTCGCCGGACGGCTCGACGGGCTGATCATCGCGGGCGGGGGCGACATCGACCCGGCCAGGTACGGCTCGCCCCCGCACGACCAGACCGGCTACATCCGGAAATTTCGGGATGAGGCGGAGTTCAGGGTGTTGCGTGCGGCCCTCGACGCGGGCATGCCGTTCCTCGGCGTCTGCCGGGGCATGCAGGTGCTGAACGTCGCCAGGGGCGGGACCCTCCACCAGCACCTTCCGGACATCGTCGGCCACTCCGGCCACTCCCCCGCGCCCGGCACCTTCGGCCGGATCCCGGTACGGCTCTCCCCCACCCTGGCCAAGATCTACGAGGCCGAGGAGGTGACCCCGGCGCACTACCACCACCAGGCGATCGACCGCCTGGGCGACGGGCTGGCCGTCACCGCGCACGCGGACGACGGCACGATCGAGGCGGTCGAACTCGACGGCCACCCCTTCGCCCACGCCGTCCAGTGGCACCCCGAAGCCGACGAACACGCGCCCGTCTTCCACGCCCTCGTCACCGCCGCCGCCCGCGCCGCCCGCGCCCGGCGCCGCTGACTGTCCGGTCACTCCCGGGCGAGCAGGCGGGCGAGGGGCAGCCGCTGTGCGAGCAGGGCGGGGGCGACGGAGGCGGATGCGGCCAGCAGCACTGCGAGCCCGCCAGCGGCCCCTGCCCCGGCGACGACGGGGGCCGGCAGCTCGCCCGCCACGGCGTACGTCGCGACGAGCCCGGCGACCGAACCCGACAGGGCACCGAGCAGGCCGATGCCGACCCCTTCCGCCACGATCAGACGAGCCAGCGCGCCACCGGACCAGCCGGTGCTCCGGAGCGCGGCCAGTTCGGTGTCCCGCTCACGCACGCCGAGGTACAGCACATCGGCCACGGCCAGCGCGGCCAGCGCGAACATCACCCCGATCGCGACGTAGTCGGCCGTTCGCGCCTGCAGGACGATCGCGTCCCCCAGCAGGGAGCCGACGACCCGCCCGCGGAAGCCGTACGTCACTCCGAGGAGCAGGGTCAGCGCGAACACCGCCACCGCCAGGGTCGACGCGCCGAGGAGGGCGCGGCCGGGGACCCTGGTCAGCGCGGTCAGCGCCAGCCCGGTCACCCCGCGGGGCGACCTGGCCCGGCGCGGCAGCCGTACGGCGGGCCTGACCGCCTCCACCGGGGGCACCCGCGACGCGCGCCACGCCGGCACCAGCCCCGCCGGCAGTGCGAGCAGCAGGGCCGCGGGTACGGCCAGCCAACTACGGGCACCGGGGTCCGGCAGGCCCGCCCACGAGGAGAGCGGGACGGCCGGCGCCGCCGCGAGGCAACCCGCGAGCAGGCCGATCACGCCGACCTCCAGCAGCACGGTGCCGAATATCCGGGGCCGCGACCAGCCGAGACAGCCGAGCACGCCCAATTCGGCGCGGCGTGCCCGTACGGCGGCCGACACCGCGTTGACGACGAAGAGCCCGCACACGGCGAGAATCAGCACGAACAGCGCCATCGATTTGCGGTCGGCCGCGGCCAGGATGCGGTAGGCCACCCCCTTGTTCACCCAGCCCTCGCGCAGGGTCAGCGCGGGCCGCCCGTACGAACCTGCGGGCAACTCCACGGTCGTCGGCGACGGCGACGACCCGATGGTGATGTCCACGTCCAGGCCGGTGGCGGCCACGATGTCCCGGGCCACCTGGCTGATCCGCTCCCGGCTGACCGGGTCGGGGCCGGTCACCCCGGCCACGCGCACCCTGACCACGCTGAGCGGGGCGGCGTCCGTGGCCGCCTGCGCCTTCTCACCCGCGCCGCCACCGGACGACGCTCCCTTGGTCGCCGAAGTGATCCGCCGCAGCCCTTCGAGGTTGGTCAGCAGCAGGGGCGGCGTCTGGAGATATCCGCCGACGTTGTCGTTCGGCAGCAGGTCACGCCCCGCGAGCAGTTTCTCCGTACGGCTGTCTCCCGGCTTGGCGACCGGCGGGTTGTAGGTCTCCATCGGCAATCCCGTCAGCTCGCTGAACCCCGGCAGCCTCTCCGGGTCGAACCGGCCGATCACGCGGGTGGACAGCGTGTCGATGTCCGGCACGAACGTGGGACGCAGTGGCCGGAACTGCGCGTCCGCCGCCCCGATGGGCGCGTTCGCGTGCCCCTCCCATCCGAGGAAGAAGTACGCCGGCTCCCCGAAAGCCTTCCCCCACGCGGGGTCCTTCCAGACGGCCGGATCGTTGTCCACCGGAGCTGCGGCGACGTGCCGGTCTCCCAACTCCCGGTACTCGGTCGGGCCCGCCGTCCAGAAGCGGGTCAGCGGGGCCGACACCTGGCCTTCCGGGATGTCCTGCCACCCGTCGAGCATGCCGTCGTAGACGTCGGCGGCGTCCAGTGTCACCCGCTTGACGACCTCGCCGTCCTGCGCGGTGAGGTACTTCTTCAATGCCTCCGCCGGCGTTCCCTTGACGACCTTGTCCGCCGCCTCGGCCGGAAGCCTGCGGATCTCGATCTCGTCCCGCTGGTCGGCGTACGGCCGCGCCGCGGCGAGGAGCAGGACCTCCCTGCCGCCTCCGGTCGGCGGCACGCGATACTCCTCCTCCGCCCTGAGGTAGCGGCCGGCGACCATCGCCTTGTCCAGGCCGGCCAGCCGGGCCTCCGCCTCGGGATCGACGGCGGCGAGCAGGAACGGGAACTCCTGCTCGACGCTGACGATCGCCCGTCCCGGGGTCCAGTCGCCCAACGTGCCCTCGGTGATCGTCCCCATGCCGTACGCCGTGCTCGTGGACCAGTACCCGACCTGCGCGCCCCCTTCGAAGGGGAACGTCTTCTGGGCCGCCCAGCCGCGTTCCTTCCGTTCGAGCAGCGATGGGCCGAGCGCGACCTCCCGCCCCGAGACGGTCGTCTCCTTGGCGAGCGACCTGGCGTCGCCGCCGTTGTGCTTGGTGACGGGCACCGTGACCGGCCTGCGGGTGACGTACTGGTAGCGCGGCCCGCCGTAGGAGATCCGGGTGAGACCGCGGTCGGCGACCCGGGTCTGATCCATCCGCAGCATGGTCCGGTCGCCCTTGTGGAGCACGTCGGTGACGTCGATGTCGGCCGAGCCTCCCATGGTGAGGTAGCCGACCATGCCGATCGGCGCCGCGATCTCCACCCCGTTGATGTGCTTGACCTTCTCGTACTGGTCGAGGGTGATGCCGCCGAAGATGCCCGACAGGTGGTTCTGCCGTACCAGCGAGCGGGTCCGCTCCAGATCGGTGGTCGAGCCCTTGGGCCGGACGAGGATGTCGTACTGCGCGCGGAAGTTCTTCCCGACGGTCCCGACGATCTCCAGGCGCTGGGTCTCGGCCGTGCCGGTCAGCACGGTGAAGCCTGTGGCCGCGACCAGGATGCCGATCAGCAGCACGAGCGAGCGGCCCAGCCGGTGACGGAGCTGGGCCAACATCAGGCGGATCACCCGAGCCTGCCGATCCGGTCGAGCACGTCGTCGGGTGGGGTCAGCCACTCGTCGGCGGTGATCTTCCCGTCCCGCATCCGTACGACCCGGTCGCACACGGCGGCGACCTCGGGATTGTGGGTGGCGACCAGCATGGTCATGCCGTACGCCTCGCGGAGCGTGAGAAGCAGATCGACGATCTCGTGACCGGTGCCGCTGTCGAGGTTGCCGGTGGGCTCGTCGGCGAGCAGGAGCGGCGGGCGGCCGATGAGCGCCCTGGCGATGGCGACGCGCTGTTGCTGGCCTCCGGACAGCCGGCTCGGCAGCGCGGAGGCGCGGTCGGCCAGCCCCACCGCGTCCAGCAGGTCCATCGCCCTCGCCTTGCGGTCGAAGTCGACCCGGCGGGGCAAGACGGGGGCGAGCACGTTGTCCAGCACGCTGAGCGCGGGCAGCAGGTGGAAGCGCTGGAACACGAACCCGATGCGGCGGCGGTACCGGTCCAGTCCCCGGCGCGGCAGGTCGTCCACCCTGGCGCCGTCGACCAGGATCTCTCCCGCGTCCGGCCGGTCCATCGCGCCGACGAGATGGAGCAGCGTGGACTTGCCCGCTCCGGACGCGCCCATGAGCGCGACCGCGCTTCCCGCTTCGATGTCCAGGCTCACCTCGTCGAGCGCCACGGCGGACGCGTATCGACGGCTCACATGCCGAAGGCTGACGTCGACTCCCATGCGCCCATACATTGTCACAATGTAGGGCAGTATGGGAGTCCCTACATTGTGACAATTCAGGAAGGCAGCTCCGGATGCCGCTCAGCCACGCGGTCCTGACCCTCCTCGCCGACGGCCCGAGTCACGGCTACGAGTTGAAGGCCAGGTTCGAGGCCGCCATCGGCCCTCAGTGGGGCGGGCTCAACATCGGGCACCTGTACCAGATCCTCGACCGCCTGGTCCGGGACGGGCACGTCGTCCGCGACCACGTCGCGCAGAGCGACCGGCCGGACAAGACGACCTACCGGCTCACGCCGGAGGGATTGGAGGAGCTGCGATCGTGGGCGACCAGCCCGTGGACCCGCTCGTCCGGCTTCAGGGACGAGCTGTTCCTCAAACTCCTCGGCGCGAGCAGGCTCGGTGCCGAGTCCCTGGCCGCGTTCGTCACGGCGCAACGGCAGGCCCACCTGTCCGACCTCGGCGCGCTCACCAGGCAACGCCGCGCGCACACCGGCGATCCGCTCGTCGCGCTGCTCATCGACGCCGCCGCCGCGCACATCAAGGCCGACCTCCAAGTGCTCGACACGGCCGAAGAACGCCTGGCCGGCCTGACGGCGGGAGACGTCCAGGTCCACACCGCCTCCGCCGACGGCCAGGCCACCGCCTGACCCGGCGACACCCGTCACGCGGCGATGCCGTCTGGCCGACGGGAGCTCCGCGACCTGCCGGAAGGACCGCCGCACAGGCGGGCTCCGGGAGACGCTCCGGGAGACCCGGGAGACAGGGTGAGACCGTCGGCCGGAGATCGCCCACAGGGGATGTCCGGATCAACCGGGCGTGGGCCGGGCGGCGGCTGCCGCCCGGCCCACGCCAGGATCCTCGGACATTCCCTTCAGGTCACGTCAGTTGACGCTGATCACGGTTCCGACCCCGTTGGGGTACTCGATGTAACCGGTGTGGGGCCGCCCGTCCGGCAGGCTCGACCAGCCGGCGGTCACCGTCTCGGGAACCCCCGGGGTGCCCTTGAGCTTGCGCGGCGACACGGTCAGACCACCCACGCCCGGGGCGTCGGTCACCACGTTCGCCTGCGCGTGGAACGGGGTCGACGTGGTACCCGGCGCGGTCAGGTAGCTGACGAGCACGAAGGTGTACTTCCCGGCCTTCGGCCGCGAGATGACCAGCCGGTAGTCGTCGCCGTCGCGATCCACCCAGCCCGCGAACTCCCGGCCCTCGTAGAGCACGCCTCCGCCGAAGCCCAGCTCCAGGCCGTTGTCGGGGCGGGCCCAGAACTCCACGGCCTTGGTCCCCTCGGGGACGTCGATCGTGTACTGCTTGCCGTTGGCCTCCTCGGGACCGACCGAGCCGACGATCTCCGGGCCGGAGACCAGCCCGTAGGCCGTGATGGCGGTCTTCTTCGTGACCGGGGTCACCTCGAAGGACACCGACCCGTTCGCGTCCTTGCCCCTGACCTCGGCGGGGGCGAGCATGCCCTGCGCGGTCACCGCGACGACGCTGCGAACGGTCCGGCCCTCGCCGGTCCAGGTCAGCGAGCCGGTGATGCCGGTCGCGACCTCGTCCTTCAGTTCCATGGTGACGGTGAACGACTTGGTCTCACCGGCCCGGTCGAAACGCAGCGTGGAAGGGCTCACCTTGGCCTTGACGCCGGGCAGGTCGATGTCGGCCTTGTACTTGCCGGGGGTGACGGCCGTCAGCGTACGGGTGACGGTCCGGGGGCCGGCCAGCCCGCCGAGGGCGATCGAGGGGTAGTTCAGGTCGCTGGTGGCGATCGGCGCCACCCCACTGCCCGTCCTGACGCCCAGGCCCTCCAGGTAGCCGAGCCAGTTCTGCTCCGTGGAGTCGTAGACCAGGCCGGGCTCGAGCATCCGGGCCGGATCGACGTTGCCCGCGCCCTGCGCGAAGGCGTCGGTGCTGTCCGTGCCGTCGGCGTTCCTGGTCGGCGCGGTGGTCGTCATCATCGCGGACTTGATCGCCATGGGCGACAGGTCAGGGTGCTTGCCCAGGTAGAGCGCGGCCAGACCCGCGATGTGCGGGGTGGCCATCGAGGTGCCGTCGTAGAAGCCGAAGTCGTTGCCGTTGTTCGTCGGCGGAGCGACTGCCGCCAGGATCGAGACGCCCGGGGCGGCGATGTCGGGCTTGAGCAGGTCGCCGCGGTTGGTCAGCGACGGTCCGCGCGAGGAGAACCCCGCCACCCGCGGGTAGACGGCGCCCTCAGCGCTCACGGGCCGCAGGATGGCGGTCGCCCCGTCCGTCGCCGCGTAGGCCAGCACGGCCGGCACGCCGGGCCCGCCGATGTGCACGGTCGGCACGGCGTGCGAGTCGGTGATGGTGTCCTCGTCGGCCATGTTGACCATGATCATGCCGACGCCGCCGGCCCGCTTGACCTCACCGGACTTCTCCAGGCGCGTGACGGTGCCGCGCTCGCAGACGACGATCTTCCCGGCGGTCCTGGCCGGGTCTAGGCTGTTCGGGGCGCAGACCTGCGCCTCGAAGTCGTCGACGGAGGCGTTCTTGACCACCGGGCCCGTGGCCAGCGGCTTGGGCCCGAACGTGTCGCTGACCGTGGTGCTCGAACCGCGATGCCTGGTGCCGTCGCCCAACTCCACCTCGCCCACGTACGGCGCGGCCGTGCTCGCGGCCACGGTGGTCGTCCACGGCATGGTGTTGTCCAGCGTCGAGGCACCCGGGCCGCTGTTGCCGCCGGCGGTGGCGACGAAGATGCCGCTCGCGGCGGCCGCGCGGAAGGCGAGCCCGATCGGGTCCTCCGCCGGGGACTCCGCCTCGGAGCCCACGGAGTAGTTGATCACATCGACGCCGTCGGCCACCGCCTGGTCGACGGCGGCCAGGATGTCGGAGTCCAGGCCGCCGGTCTGCCGGCCGTCGGCGCTCTCCCAGAGCGCCTTGTAGACGGCGATCGCCGCGCCGGGCGCGACACCGGAGATCTGGCCGAAGTCGGTGCCGTTCACGCTCGCCGGCACGTCCGCGTTGCCCGCGGCGGTGGAGGCGGTGTGCGAGCCGTGCCCCTGCGCGTCGCGCGGCGAGACGTAGTCGGCGCGATTGGCCGGCGGTACCCGCTTCAGCCAGGCGTCACCGAAGTAGCGGGCGCTGATCAGCTTCTGGTTGCACAGGTTGGCGGCGAACTCCTCGCCGGTCTGGCAGACGCCGGTGAACGTGCCGCCGTCGGCCTTCTTCATGACCGTGGCCGAGCCCTGCAGATAGGGCCGGTACGGATCGGCGTCCGTGGGCGCCGTGGCGTCGAGGGCCGGGGCCGCGAACAACGGGTTCTCCGGCCAGATGCCGGTGTCGATCACGCCGACCACGATGCCCTTGCCCGCGTTCGCGGTGCCGCCGAGCCTGGACCACAGACCGGACTCGCCGGACAGGCCGAGGAAGTCGGTGGACCTGCGGTCGTCCAGAGCCTTGCGCAGGCGGTCGGGAACGACGGAGAGCACACCGGGCGTGGTGTTCAGCCGCGCCGCCTGGGTCATGGTGAGCTCGGCGACGAACGCGTTGGAGGCCACGGAAAGCTGCTTGGCCGGCGTGGCGTCGACGCTCCGGGAGACCTGGTCCTGCCTGCTCTTCAGGTGGTCGCGGTAACGCTTGGCGTTCGCGCTGCCGATGTCCACCTTCTTGCCCTTGCCGGGCTTGGTGGCGGGGATGCCGGCGACGCCGCCGTCATAGGTCGCGAGCGGCTGCTCGGCCAGCGTGACGATGTAGGTGTCGGTCGGGCCGGCGGTCAGAGGATCGGTGGTCAGGGGATCGGCCGAAGCCGGCGCCGAGGCCGTGGTGATCACCACGGCGGCGGCGAGCGCCATCGCGCCGAAGGCACTCACTCGTCGGGGGTTGCGGGCCATTGCTCCTCTTCGAGACGGGGGGTGCCGCCCTGCAGCAAGGTCGCCGGGAGGCAGCTAGAAGTGAACGGCCCGTGAGGATCAGTTGTCGAGATATAGTGCTGGCGTTTTCGGTCATATGGCGAAAAGCGTCACGATCCGGTCAGGTGGTGCGTGGACGACCAGCCAGTGCTCGGTGCGGTGGGCATCGGCGATTTCGACGAACAGATCTACCGGTCCCTGCTCCGCCACCCCGACCGCACGGTCACCGACCTGGCGGGCTCGCTGCGGGTCAGCGCCGCACGGGTACGGCACGCGCTGGCCCGGCTGGCCGAACTCGGGCTGCTACGACGGATCAGGCCGGGCAGGTACGAGCCGGTGGCGCCGGAGGCGGCGCTCGGATGGCTGATCAACCGGCGCCGGCTGGAGGCCGAGGCGGGACTGGCCGAAATCCGGACCACGGTCGCCGACTTCGCGCAGCTCTACCAGTCGGGCCGGCTGCGGGCCGACCCGGCCGGCCTGGTGGAGATCCTCTCGGGCGAGGACGCGGTGAAGCGGCAGATGACGGAGACGAACAGATCGGTCACGTCGGAGGTGTTGGCGCTCGACCGGCCGCCCTACATCGGGTGGCCCGACAACTCGGTGGACAGCAACGAGTCGGAGGTCGCCGGCACCCGGGAGCTGATCGCGCGCGGGGTGGACATCCGGGTCGTGTACTGCCCGGAGTCCCTGCGACGCCCCGGCCGGTTCGAGACCCTCCTCCGGCTGGCCGAGGAGGGCGAGCGGTCCAGGTTCCTGCCCAGCCTGCCGTTCAAGCTGCGGATCGTCGACCGGCGGGTGGCACTGATGCCCCTCGTGGACGGCGTCTACGACAACGTCGCGCTGATCCGTCCCTCCGGCCTGCTCGACGCGCTCATCGAGCTGTTCGACGCCTACTGGGAACGCGGCCGGCCGCTCACCGGGACCCGGCCGCCCGTCGGCGACCGGCCGGACGAGGAGGACCTGCTGGTGCTCCAGATGCTCAAGGCCGGGCTCAAGGACGAGACGATCGCCAGGCAACTCGGGGTCAGCGCGCGTACCGCGACCCGCCGGATCGCCGCGGTCGTCGAACGGCTGGGCGCCACCACCAGGTTCCAGGCCGGAGCGGAGGCGTCGGCGCGCGGCTGGATCTGAGAGAGGCCCACCGGTTTCGCGAGACGGGGTACGACCACTAGGCTGGGAGAACACCATCGATCCCGTGCGGGAGAGCGTCCTGACAGCCGGTCAGGTCCCCTGAAGGAGCAAGCCCTCCCCGCGAACCTCTCAAGGCAAAGGACCGCGCGGGCCAGGTGTCCTCTGGAAAGCAGGCCGTACGCGGCCTCGCCGAAGGTGAAAGTCCGGGTAAGGAAACGGACGAAGCTCTCAGGCACCCATGACAGAGGGGGAGGATGCTGTCATCCGTCTTCCTGAGGTGCGATCATGTCCCGATCTACCCCGTTGCGTGAGGTTCACGAGAGCCTCGGCGCGACGCTCACCGACTTCGCGGGATGGCAGATGCCCCTGCGCTACGGCAGCGAGTCAGCCGAGCACAACGCGGTGCGCACCGCTGCCGGCCTGTTCGACCTGTCCCACATGGGCGAGATCCACGTCACCGGCCCGCAGGCGGGAGAGGCGCTGGACTTCGCCCTCGTCGGGCATCTGAGCGTGCTGGAGCCCGGCCGCGCCAGGTACACCATGATCGTGACCGAGGACGGCGGCGTGCTGGACGACCTGATCGTCTACCGCCTCCGGCCCGAGGAGTTCATGGTCGTCGCGAACGCCTCCAACTACGCCAGGGTGGCCGAGGAGCTGGCCGAGCGCGCCAAGCCGTACGACGCCCGGGTCGAGGACAGGTCGGACTCCTACGCGTTGATCGCCGTCCAGGGGCCGAACAGCACGGACATCCTCGGGAAGCTGACCGACGCCGACCTGGTCGGGCTCAAGTACTACGCGGGGCTCCCCGGCGAGGTCGCCGGATTCGAGGTCATGATCGCGCGTACGGGTTACACCGGCGAGGACGGCTTCGAGTTGTTCGTCCGGCCCGAGGACGCGGTCCCGCTGTGGAACGCCCTGTCCGAGGCGGGGGCGGAGCTCGGACTGCGGCCCTGCGGGCTGTCCGCGCGTGACACGCTGCGCCTGGAGGCGGGCATGCCGCTGTACGGCAACGAGCTGACCGCGGCCACCACGCCCTTCGACGCCGGCCTCGGCCGGGTCGTGAAGTTCGACAAGCCGGGCGACTTCGTCGGGCGGGCCGCGCTCTCCGGGCGCACGGCCCCCGGACGCCGCCTGGTCGGTCTGGTGGCGCGCGGCCGCAGAGTCCCCCGCCACGGCTATCCCGTCACGTGTGAGGGCGAGGTCGTCGGCGAGGTGACCAGCGGCGCGCCCTCGCAGACGCTGGGCAAGCCCATCGCCATGGCGTACGTCGCCGCGGACGCTCTCGAAAAGGGAGGCCTGGCCGTGGACATCCGTGGTAGCCATGAACCCGTTGACGTCGTTGATCTGCCTTTCTACAGGAGGAGCAAGTGAGCAGCATTCCCGACGAGCTGAGCTACACCAAGGAGCACGAGTGGGTGGCCGGTCTCGATGACGGCCTCACCGTGACGGTGGGCGTGACCGCGTACGCCGCGGAGCAGCTCGGCGACGTGGTCTTCGTGCAGGTGCCGGAGGTGGGCACCACCGTCGAGGCCGGTGACGCGGTCGGCGAGGTGGAGTCCACCAAGTCGGTGAGCGACATCTACGCGCCGGTCGGCGGCGAGATCGTGGAGACCAACCCCGCGGTCGTGGACGATCCGTCTCTGGTCAACTCCGACCCGTACGGCGACGGCTGGCTGTTCCGCGTGCGCATCGAGGGCGAGCCGGAGGACCTGCTCTCCGCCGCCGAGTACATCACCCTCACGTCGGGTGAATCCTGACATTTCCAGATAAGGGCATGGATCAATGGCGATCAGTGTCTTCGATCTGTTCAAGGTGGGCATCGGGCCGTCCAGTTCGCACACGGGCGGCCCGATGGCCGCGGCGCACAAGTTCGCCCGCGGTCTCCACCAGGACGGTCTGCTCGAGAAGACCTCGCGCGTCGAGGTCATCCTGTACGGCTCGCTCGGCCTGACCGGCAAGGGCCACGGCAGCGACAAGGCGGTGCTGCTCGGCCTGTCGGGTGAGAAGCCCGAGCTCGTCGACGTGGACACCGTCGACGAACGGCTCGCCGCCATGCGGGACACGGGCACGGTCACCCTGTTTGGCTCCCGCGAGATCCCCTTCGTCGTCGGCGAGGACCTCGTCTTCGAACGGAAGATCACACTGCCCCACCACCCGAACGGGATGCGGTTCACCGCCTTCACCGAGTCGGGCGAGATCCTGCGCGAGAAGATCTACTACTCGGTGGGCGGCGGGTTCGTCGTGGACGAGAACGCCACCGGCGCCGACCGCATCAAACCGGACGACACGGTCCTCCCGCACCCGTTCACCACGGGGTCGGAGCTGCTCGCCCGGTGCGGGGAGACCGGCCTGTCGATCTCCGCCCTCATGCTGGAGAACGAGCGGGCCTTCGGCCGTACCACCGAGGAGATCCGCGCGGGGCTCCTGCACCTGTGGTCGGTCATGGCCGAGTCGGTACGGCGCGGCAGCATCCAGGAGGGCGTCCTCCCGGGCGGCCTCAAGGTGAAGCGGCGGGCGAACCAGCTCCTGCGCAGGCTGCAGACCGAGGCCGACCTCGACCCGCTGCGCGCGATGGACTGGGTGACCCTGTTCGCGCTCGCCGTGAACGAGGAGAACGCGGCCGGCGGCAGGATCGTCACGGCGCCGACGAACGGCGCGGCCGGCATCATCCCCGCCGTGCTGTCGTACTACACGCGGTTCGTCTCGGGAGTGGACGACGACGGGGTCGTCCGCTTCCTGCTCACCGCCGGTGCGATCGGAGTGCTCTTCAAGGAGAACGCGTCGATCTCCGGCGCCGAGGTCGGCTGCCAGGGCGAGGTCGGGTCGGCGTGCTCGATGGCCGCGGCCGGGCTCACCGAGGTCCTCGGCGGCACGCCCGAACAGGTCGAGAACGCCGCCGAGATCGGCATCGAGCACAACCTCGGCCTGACCTGCGACCCGATCGGCGGCCTGGTCCAGATCCCGTGCATCGAGCGGAACGCGGTGGCCTCCATCAAGGCGATCGCCGCGGCCCGGATCGCGCTGCGCGGTGACGGCCGCCACTTCGTGTCGCTCGACAAGGCCATCAAGACCATGCGCGACACCGGCAGGGACATGCTCGACAAGTACAAGGAGACCAGCCGGGGCGGCCTCGCCGTCAACGTGATCGAGTGCTGACCGGGGCGCCGGTCCGCCCGCGCGGCGGGGCCGGCACGGTCACCCTGTAAGAACCGGGCACAGGCGGGCGCGACGTCCGGCACGGGGCGACCCGTGACCGGACGCGGTCTCCGTGGAAACGGCCCACATGTACGCCCTCCTATACACTGCGTATATACCTCCGCTATATAGTCGTCCGTCATGACAGTCCCCTTGGCCCTGATGGGCCTCCTGGACCGCGAGCCCAGCTACGGATACGACCTGAAGCGCGACTACGACACCTACTTCGGCAGGGGCAAGCCGCTCCCCTTCGGGCAGGTCTATTCGACACTCGGCCGCCTGGCCAGGGACGGCAAGGTCACGGCCGGCCAGAGCGAGCCGGGCGACGGCCCCGACCGCAAGCGCTACACCATCACCCCGCTGGGCAAGCAGGAGGTGAAGGTCTGGCTGGCCGAGCCGGTGGCGGCGGAGCCGTTCCTGCAGACGGTGCTGTTCACGAAGGTCGTGCTGGCGCTGATGCTGGGCCACGACGCGGAGCGCTACCTGGTCACCCAGCGGGCCACGCACATGCGGCGCATGCGCGAGTTGTCGGAGATCAAACGCGGTGGCGCCCTCGTGGACGCCCTGCTGGCCGACCATGCCCTTTTCCACCTGGACGCCGACCTGCGCTGGATCGACCTGACCACGGCCCGGCTGGGCGCGCTGGCGGAAACGGTGCGCCGCGCATGAGCGTCGACGCCCTTCCCGTGCCGGGCCCGCTGCTGGAGGCCCGTTCCATCGACCGCTCCTACGGCCGGACGCAGGCGCTGCGCGAGGCGAGCCTGTCCGTGACGGCGGGGGAGATCCTGGCGATCATGGGCCCGAGCGGCTCCGGCAAGTCCACGCTGCTGCACTGCCTGGCCGGCATCTTCACCCCCGACGCGGGCGAGGTCTGGTTCGACGGGCGGCGGCTGGACACCCTGAGCGACGCCAGGCGGTCCGAGCTGCGCCGCACCTCGTTAGGCTTCGTCTTCCAGTTCGGCCAGCTGGTGCCGGAGCTCACGGTGGCCGACAACGTCGCCCTGCCGCTGCTGCTCGGCAAGGTCAGGCGCAAGCGGGCCTACCAGCGGGCGGACGGCTGGCTGAAGCGGCTGGAGCTGGACGACCTGGGCGAGCGGCGCACCGGCGAGCTGTCCGGGGGGCAGGCACAGCGGGTGGCGATCGCCAGGGCGCTGGTGGCGCGACCCAAGGTGATCTTCGCGGACGAGCCCACCGGCGCGCTCGACTCGCTCACCGGCGAGAAGGTCATGGAACTGCTCGTCGGCCTGGCCCGCGAGGAGGGCACGACCGTGATCGTGGTGACCCACGACGCCCGCGTCGCCGCCTGCGCCGACCGGGAGGTCATGGTGCGCGACGGCAAGGTCACCGACCCCTACGCCGACGAGGCCGTCCGATGATGCTCTGGCTGGGCCTGCGGCTGTCGCTGCGCGGCGGCCGGGAGGCGGTGGTCCGGCTGGCGCTCGTCACCGCCGCCGTCGCGATGGGGGTGACGGTGCTGCTGTCCACGGTGGCGCTGTTCAACGCCTTCCAGGTCACCGCGGACCGCCCGTGCTGGGAGTGCACGACCGGCTCCGCGCCGGGCGGCTGGGCGCTGGGAGCCACCCCGGGCGCGGTGCTGTGGAACCACCGCCAGGACTCCTACGCGGGCCGTCCGATCAAGCGGCTCGACGTCGCCGTCCTCGACGCGCGGACGTCCACGCCGACCATGCCCGGCGTCCCCGCACTTCCCGGCGCGGGGCGGTACTACGTCTCGCCCGCGCTCGCCGAGTTGATGGACACCGTGCCGCGCGAGCAACTCGCCGATCGCTTCCCCGGCACCCGCGCCGGCCTCATCGGACGGGCGGCGCTGTCCGGCCCTGACGACCTGGTCGTCGTCGTCGGCCAGCGCCCCGACGGGCTGGCCGCCATGGCCGGCACCGTGGCCGTCGACGCCGTCGCCACCACCCGGGTCGCGGACGACACCACGGCCCTCTACGAGCATGGCTTCGGCATCGCCGCCATCGGCCTGATCTTCCCGCTGCTCGTCCTCATCGGTACGGCCACGCGCCTGGCCGCCGCCCGCCGCGAGGCGCGCTTCGCGGCGATCAGGCTGGCGGGCGCCACCACGCGGCAGATCAACGCGATCGCCTCGGTGGACGCGGCGCTCGGCGGGCTGCTGGGCGCGCTCATCGGCATCGCGGTCTTCCAGGCGCTGCGGCCCGCCCTGGCCGGCGTCGCCATCACCGGCTCCCGCTTCTTCCCCGACGTGATCGCGCCCACCGCGCTCCAGTACGCCGCCGTGGTCGCGGGCGTGCCGCTCGCCGCCACAGGCGCCGCCCTGTGGTCGCTGCGCCGGGTGCGGATCACACCGCTCGGCGCGGCGCGCAAGGTGCGGGCCTCCGCCCCGGGATGGTGGCGGGCGCTTCCGCTCCTGGCGGGGCTGGGGCTGTTCGCGGGCCCGGTGTTCGCGGGCGGCAACGACCCGAACGCGGTGCTCGTCGACGTCGGCCTGGCACTGATCATGGTCGGTCTCGTGGTGGTCGGACCCTGGCTGACGATGCTGGCCGCCCGGCTGGCCGCCCGGGTCACGCCCGGCGCGGCTACGCTGCTGGCCGCCCAGCGGCTGGCGGCGGACCCGAAGGCGGCCTTCCGGTCGGTGAACGGAATCGTGCTGGCGGTCTTCATCGGCACGGCCGTCGCCGGCATCGTCCCCGCCGTCGTCTCGGGCCAGGAGGCGGCGGGTGGCGGCACGCTGAGCGAGGTCATGCGGGCGTCGTTCGGGTACGGCAAGGACATCAACGGCCTCCCTCTGCCGCCTGACACAGCGGCAGAACTACTCGCCGAGGTACGTGTCCATCCCGACGTCACCGTGCTGCCGATCTACCGCAGGGCCGAGGCGCTGACCTGGCCGGACACTCCTCCGCCATGCGACCCGGGCCCCGGCTGCCGGCCCGACTTCCTGCTCGGGCACGTCGTCGAATGCGACGCCCTGACCAGCTTCCCGGCGCTCGGCCGGTGCACCCCGGGCACCCGCGCGGTGAAGGCCGACTTCATCCGGCTGCTGTCCAGCGAGAACATGCTCTCCGTCGACCGCAAGCTGCCGATCGTGGACGCGGCCAACCCGCCCGTACCCGGCGCCCCCGGTGGCTCCAGCGGCTCCGGCGGCTCCGGCGGCTCCGGCGGCTCCGGCGGCTCCGGCAAGGACGCCCAGGCCGCCTCGGCCGGCCTGTCCCTGGCGGCGGTGCTGATCCGCGCGGACGACCCGGACGTCCGTGAGCAGATCCGTACGCTGCTCAGCGCGTACGTCGCCCGCTCCGGCAGCACCGAGACGCCGCAGACGTTCGCCGAGGTCGCCCAGGCCCGCGCGGTGCTGCTGGACCAGACGGAACGCGTCGCGCTGGCCATCGTCGCGCTGACCCTGCTGGTGGCGGGCTGCGGCCTGCTGGTGGCGGTCGCCGGCGGCGTGGTGGAGCGCAGGCAGCCGTTCACGCTGCTGCGGCTGTGCGGCACGCCGACCCGAACCCTGTCCAAGGTGGTGCTGCTGGAGACGGCGGCCCCCGTGGTGGTGGCCGCCCTGGTGGCGGCGGCCGCGGGCTTCGGCGTGGCCGAGCCGTTGATCGACCAGCTGGCGATCAAGAGCGCACCGGCGGTGCTGCCGGGCCCCGCCTACTTCCTGACCGTCGGCGGGGGGCTGCTGGTCGCCCTGCTCGTGGTTCTCGCCGGTCTGCCGCTGCTCAAGCGTGTGACCTCGCCCGACAACGCCCGCTTCGAATAGGACCATCGGTGATCATAAATCGTGCCAGGCGGCTGGCCGCACCACTCGTGGCGGCCCTGGCCGGCGCCCTCCTCGTGGCGGCGCCCGCGCCGGCGCGGGCCGCCGAAGGCCGCTACGCCGCCGACATCAGGCGCACCGAATACGGCATCCCGCATATCTCCGCGAAGGACCACGGCGGCCTCGGCTATGGCTACGGCTACGCCTTCGCGCAGGACAATCTGTGCGTCATGGCCTCGTGGGTGCTCACCTTGCGCGGCGAGCGGTCGCGCCACTTCGGCGCGGAGGCGATGTCGGACGACGCCGTCGACCCGGTCACCAACCTGGCCAGCGACGTGTACTACAAGAGCGTCCAGGCGTCGGGCGTGCTGCGCCGGGTGCTCGCCCGCCCCGCGCCCTACGGTCCCAGCGCCGAGCTGCGCGCGCTCGTGGACGGCTATGTCGCCGGGTTCAACCGCTACCTGAGCGACACGGGCGTGGCCCGGCTGCCCGACCCGGCCTGCCGGGGCAAGGAGTGGGTCGGCCCCATCACCGCCACGGACGTCTGGATGAACCTGCTCGACCTCGGCCGCCTGAGCGGCAGCTCCTCGTTCAAGGAGGCCATCGCCGCCTCCGGGCAGGCGGAGAAGCAGGCGGAGAAGCAGGCGGAGGAGCAGAAGGACAAGGAGGCGGACAAGCAGGAGACGAGCCAGCCGAAAGAGAAGATCGCCTCAAAGACGGTGACCGCCCCCGGCAGCAACGCCTTCGCCATCGGGCGCGAGGCCACCCGCGACGGCCACGGCATGCTGCTCGCCGACCCCCACTTCCCGTGGAACGGCAGCCGCCGCTTCTACCAGGTCCACCTGACCATCCCGGGCGTGCTCGACGTGTCGGGTGGCAGCCTGTACGGCACCCCCATGGTCCAGATCGGCCACAACGCGAGCGTGGCCTGGACGCACACCGTCTCCCACGCCCAGCGCTTCACCCTGTACCAGCTCAAGCTGGTGCCGGGCCAGCACACCGCATACCTGGTGGACGGCCGGCCCGAGCCGATGGGCCGGCAGGAGGTGTCGGTCACCGTCCGGGACGCCCAGGGCCAGATCAACCCCGTCACCACCACCCTCTACACCTCCCGGTACGGCCCGGTACTGGCCACCGGCTGGACGGAGGAGACGGCGATCGCCCTGGCCGACGCGAACGCCGCCAACCTGCGCTTCGCCGACGAGTGGCTGGCCATGGGCGCCGCCCGCGACCTGACCGCGCTGCGCCGCGCGCAGAATACGTACCAGGGCATGCCCTTCGTCTACACGCTCGCCACGGACGTCGGCGGC
Source organism: Microtetraspora sp. AC03309 (assembly GCF_020826795.1). NCBI lineage: Bacteria > Bacillati > Actinomycetota > Actinomycetes > Streptosporangiales > Streptosporangiaceae > Microtetraspora > Microtetraspora sp. AC03309. The sequence continues at coordinate 157,716 of NZ_JADDIL010000006.1, forward strand.
GAGGCGTACTTCGCCGACGCCTCGGTGGTCCCGCATGTCACCGACGAGCAGGCGGAGCGCTGCCGCACCAAGGACGACTCCGAGATGCTCATCCTGGACGGCTCCACATCGGCCTGCCTGTGGGGCAAGGACGCGGACGCGATCGAGCCGGGCATCTTCGGCCCCGCCGCCCAGCCCCGGCTGACCCGCGTCGACTACGTGACCAACGCCAACGCCAGCCCCTGGCTGGCCAACCCGAAGGCCCCGCTCACGAACTATCCGCGTATCTACGGCGACACCCGTACGGAACGGGACCTGCGTACCCGGGTCGGCCTCGACATGATCGCTCAGCGACTGTCGGGCGACGACGGGCTCGGCGCCCCTGGCTTCACGCTGGAGACTCTCCAGCGGACGGCGACGGGCAAGCGCAACCTGAGCGCCGAGCTGCTCCGCCCGGATCTGCGCGCGCTGTGCCGGGCCACGCCCGTGATGACGGCGACCGACGGCGAGAAGGTCGATGTCCGCCGGGCCTGCGCCACGCTGACGGCCTGGGACGGGCGGGCCCGCCTCGACAGCCGTGGCGCGATCCTGTGGCGTGAGTTCTTCCTGGGCCTGAACCGCCCGCAGAGACGGCCCGACGGCACGGTCGTCCCGCCAAAGAGCTGGTGGAAGGTGCCGTTCGATCCCGAGCACCCGCTCACCACGCCGCGCGGGCTCGACACCGGCAACCCGGCGGTGCCGACCGCGCTGGCCGACGCCGTGCAGGCGTTCACGGCCGCCGGCCTCCCGCTGACGCTCACGCCGGGTGAGGCCCAGCGGTACGGCTCCGTCCCGGTTCCTGGCTGCACCGAGGGCGAGGGCTGCTTCGACCGGATCCGCACCGGCGGCTCGCTCAGTAAGGAGGGCCGCTATCCGGACGTCAACACCGGCTCCAGCTTCATGATGGCCGTGGAGCTGACGCCGGCCGGGCCGCGCACCAGGACCGTGCTGACGTACTCGTTGTCGGCCAGCTCGGCATCGCCGCACCACGCCGACCAGACCGAGCTGTTCTCGCGCGGCCAGTGGGTGACGGAACGGTTCACGGAAGCCGAGATCAGGGCGTATCCGCGGCTGACGACGACGTCGCTGCGGTAGCGGACACGCGCACCGGCAGGAGCGTGCGAGGGCCGCGGAATCCCCGCTCAGGCGAGGTTCGGCGGCTCATCGCACCGCTCTTGCCGGCACCCCGTGACGGGAACGCCAGCCGATCATGCCCTATTCTGGCTGTTCCTGATTTGTCGGGCGGATCGCGAATCGCAGGGGGGACATTGACCTCGTTCCTGCGGTCGCACCTGGCGTTCTTCGTCGCCCTCCTCATCGGCGTGGCGCTGCGGGCGCTGGCCGTGTTCGGCTACCGGCCCGCGCTGTGGTTCTGGGCCGACTCGTTCGCCTATCTCAGCTCGGGCCTCGATCTACGCCCGCTGGCGTCCCGCCCGTCGGGCTACTCGCTGTTCCTGTGGCTGCTCAGCCCGCTGCGCGACATCCAGTCCGTGGTGGTCGTCCAGCACCTGCTCGGGATCGGCATCGCCGCCCTCGTCTACGCGGTCCTGCGACGCCGTACGGCACTGCCGGGCTGGGGCGCGGCCCTCGCCGCGGCGCCGGTTCTGCTCGACGTCCACCAGATCCAGCTCGAACACCTGATGATGGCCGACCTGCTGTTCACCTTCCTGGCCGTGGCCGGGGTGGCGATCCTGGTGTGGTGGCCCAAACCGCCGGTGTGGGCCGCGACGGCGGCGCTGTTCCTGCTGGCGCTCGCGACGATCACCCGGACCATCGGGCTCCCGCTGATCGTCATCGCCGCCGCCTGGGTGCTGCTGTCCCGTGCCGGCCGCAGGGCGCTGGTCGCGGGTGTCGCCGCGGCGGCCGTCGTCCTCGGCGGTTACGCGGTCTGGTTCAACAGCGCGCACGGCTCGTACGGCATGGGCGGGAGCAGCACCTGGCTGTGGTCGCGGACCATGACGTTCGCCGACTGCGACAAGATGAACCCCGCTCCGCGCCTCACCGGCCTCTGCCCGTCGGAGCCCCGGCTCGCCGCGCCCGCGTACATCTGGGACGCCGGCTCACCGCTCCAGAAGGTCGGCGCGGGCAGGGAGGAACTGGCCGGGGAGTTCGCCTCGCTGGCGATCCGCAGCCAGCCGCTCGACTTCCTGATGACCGGGCTGAAGGACGCCCTCTGGGCGTTCGAATGGGAGCGCCGGGTCTACCCCTCCCCCGGCCCTCAGAGCGCGTACGTCTTCCCCGAATCGGTGAAGCCGTTCAGCGACAAGATCGCGTCGGCGGGCCGTACCGCCACCCAGCTCACCACGGCGTACCAGGGGTCGCCGGGCGAGACACGCGTCGTCGAGCCCTGGGCCGGGGTGCTGCGCGCCTACCAGCAGCAGGGCTACCTGCGCGGGCCGTTCCTCGCGATCATCCTGCTGATCGGGCTCGGCGGCCTGGCCGCCCGGCGGTGGGCCGTGTCGCTGCCGCTGGCCGCGGCGGCGGCCCTGCTCGTCCTGCCGCCGATGATCGCGGCCTTCGACCACCGCTACGTCGTCCCGGTGGTGCCGCTCGCCTGCCTCGCCGCCGGACTGGCCCTGGGAGCACGGCGCTCAGCGTCGCCGGATGTGCAGCCTGACCAGCGTCGGAAGGTCGCCGCGGCCCACCACGCCGCGAACTCGTGAGACCGCCTCGCGGTTCAGCCGCCCGATCACCTCGGCCGGGTCGGCGTCGGGCAGGAGATCGATCCGGATCCGCATCCTGCGCTCGCCGACCAGCCTGACGTACAGCTTGCCGATGCCTTGGACGCCCTTCAGCGCGACGCCGAGCATGGCGATCCCCGAGCCGGTACGGCTGCCGCACCGCCCCCAGCCGGACGCGATCAGCAACCACCGCGTCGCGACCAGCCCGATCGCCACGGGCAGCAGGATGCCGATCGGGCGCGCCCACGCGTTGTCGGTGAAGAAGCTCAGATCGAGGACCTCGTCCCCGGGACGGTCCCTCGCGGCGAGCAGCATCGTGATGCCACCCGCCAGCAGGGCCACCCCCACCAGGAGGATGCCGACACGATTTCCGATGTGAGAACGCATGGTCAGACCCTCGTCCTGCGCACCCGTACGACGACGTCCTGGCGGCTCTGGACGCCGAGGCCCGCGAGCCGGTCTCCGACGGCGGTGCCGACCGCCCGGAGCAGTTCGCCCGTCCCCTGCGCGCGGGTGATCACCGTCACCTCGATCCGCCGGGGATGGATGCGCACGCGGGCGGCCTCCACCCCTTCGACGCCGCGCGCCGCGCTCGACAACGTCCGGCGCAGGCCGCTCCGGGTGAGGCCGATCACGAGCAGCGGGTCCGTGGTCTCCACGGCGATGAGCCGGGGGCGGCCGGGGATCAGAGCGAGGGCCACCAGGAGCGCTCCGGTGACGACCATCGCGCTGGCCGCGCTGCGGATGACCGGATCGCCGAGGGTCAGCGACATCAGACTGCCCAGCCGGGGGTCCGCGGGGGCGCCGAACAGGCCGCCGATGGCCACGGCGAGGACGGTCCACGACGACGTGGCGAGCAGAGCGGAGACCACGATGCCCGCGGGTGTCCGCCCGGGGCGCAGGGCGCGGATCGCGTTGCGCCGCAGCGTCCGCTGTTGGGTCCGCACCGCCGCGGCCGGGGAGGCCGCGAGGATGTCCTCCACGATGCTCATCAGGCCGATCACCACTTCCCGTGTACAGGCATGCTCACGTGCCTATGGGTACACCGCAAAAGATCTCGGGGGGACGCGCACCACTCCTTCGACCGGATCTTGAAGGTGCGGCGCCGCAAAATTTGCCCGGCGATTAATATGAACGCCACTCATATATTTCGCCTCGGCGGCATTAAGCTGCCCATATGGACGACCGAGAGCGCCTGGACCGGGCCACCGCACACCTGGAGGCGCCGTTCGCGGTGCTCGACCTCGACGCGCTGCGGCTGAACGCCGAGGGCATGGTGCGGCGGGCCGGCGGGAAGCCGATCCGGGTGGCCAGCAAGTCGATCCGGAGCCGCCCGATCCTCGAACGTGTCCTGGCGATGGACGGATTCGCCGGGATCATGGCGTTCACGCTCCCGGAGGCGCTCTGGCTGGTCTCCACCGGCATGCGCGACGTGCTCGTGGCCTATCCCACCGCCGACCGCGCGGCCATCCGCGCCCTGGGCGCCGATCCGGTCGCGGCCCGGGAGATCACGGTGATGGTCGACTCCCCCGAGCACCTGGATCTGCTCCAGGGTCAGCCCCACCAGATCCGGATATGTCTGGACATCGATGCGGCGTTCGTCGCGTTCGCCGGAAAGCTGCGCGCCGGGGCGCTGCGCTCCCCCCTGCGTGAGCCCGAACAGGCCGCCGAGATCGCGGCCGAGATCGCCAAGCGGCCCGGCCTCCGGCTCGCCGGGCTCATGGCGTACGAGGCGCAGATCGCCGGGGTGGGCGACAAGATCCCCGGCCTGTACGGCAGGGCGGTCCGCTGGATGCAGGCGCGGTCACGCCGCGAGCTGATCATCCGGAGGGGCCGGATCGTGCGGGCCGTACGCCAGGTGGCCGACCTGGAGTTCGTCAACGGCGGCGGCACCGGCAGCATCGAGAAGACCGTCAAAGAGAAGGCGATCACCGAGGTCGCGGCCGGATCCGGTTTCTTCCACCCGCGGCTGTTCGACTTCTATCGCAACTTCGAGGGGCATCCGGCCGCGCTGTTCGCCCTGCCCGTGGTGCGCAAGCCCGCGGCCGATGTCGCGACCGTGCTCGGCGGCGGCTACCACGCCTCCGGGGCGCCCGGACCGACCCGGCTGCCGCAGCCATACCTGCCCGCCGGCCTGCGGTACGACTCCGACGAAGGGGCGGGCGAGGTGCAGACCCCGCTGCTCGGCGACGCCGCCTCCGACCTGCGCGTCGGCGACCGGGTGTGGTTCCGCCACGCCAAGGCCGGCGAGCTCTGCGAGCGGTTCGCGACCCTGCACCTGATCGAGGGCGACCGGGTGGTCGAGGAGGTGCCCACCTACCGGGGCGAGGGGAAGACCTTCCTCTGACCCGCGGGCCCGATGACCGGGTGGGAGGTCGGCGATGACCGGGCGGGGCGGTCAGCTCCGGTTGCGGCGGCGCAGCAGGAGAACGGTCGCGCCGACGACGAGCGCGACACCCATGGCGATGAGAACGGGGCTGATGTCCCGGGGCGCGTACTCGTCCCAGACACCGGCCTCGCCCTCTTCACCGGGCCTGACATGACGATGCTGAGCGCCCCCCACGAGACGCTCGGCGTTGGCCTTGACCTTCGCCACGCTCCGCTCGGCCACGCGCTTCGGGCTCACACGGTCCGCGATGGCGTCGACCGTACGAGCCAACTCCACCCGCGTACGCTCGATCTCCCGCTCCAGCGCATCGGGATCGGTCTCCGCCATGGCGACCCCCTCCTAGGTACTCGTGTCCGATCAGTCTGCCAGCTCGCGGGGCCGCGCCGCGCAGCGGCCGACCCGGTAGTTTGATTAGCGCCTACCCGCATCCGCACGGGTCACCCCCGTGGCACACGAAGCATGGGCTTTTCCGTCCAATAGCAGGAGGACTTCATGAGCAGGCTCGAGCCCGGCGACGCCGCGCCGGACTTCACCCTTACGGACGCCGACGGGAACGACGTGTCGCTCGCGTCGTTCCGCGGCACGCGGGTCATCCTCTACTTCTACCCGGCGGCGTTGACGCCCGGCTGCACCAAGCAGGCATGTGACTTCCGCGACAACCTGAACGCCCTGACCGGCCACGGCTTCGCCGTCCTCGGCGTGTCCAAGGACAAGCCCGCCAAGCTCCAGCAGTTCCGCGAGCACGACGCCCTCACCTTCCCGCTGCTCTCCGACACCGGCCTCGACGTCCACAAGGCGTACGGCGCGTACGGCGAGAAGACCAACTACGGCAAGACGATCATGGGCGTCATCCGGTCCACCTTCGTCATCGACGCGGACGGCAAGATCGAGAAGGCTCTCTACAACGTGAAGGCCACCGGCCACGTCGCCCGCCTGCTCAAGGAGCTCGGCGTCTCCTGATCCGGGGGATCCGGGGGCGCCCCGCCGGTCGCGCACGTCGCGATCCCATACTCGGGCGGGGTCCGAACGTGGGGATGTGCCACATATCACGTGAACATCGGCGAATGTACCGTCACGGGCAAATGTCGGGCCTGTGAACGAGGAGCCGTTCGTGACCCCACTCCCCGACGGCGGTGCCCCGCTGTCCCTCCCCCCAGGAC